>CAYQTV010000056.1:0-6402 GCA_964420525.1 uncultured Nitrososphaerales archaeon
TTGGATTTAATTTAAGGTTTTCTGAATCATAATCTTTTTTACATTCGAAAACAAAATCCTTAGCCGTATGTGTAGAATATTCGCGGCAGCGCTTAGAAAGAAGAGAGCGGCTCCAGTTCTCTTTTCAGGATTAAAAAGACTTGAGTATGGAGGATATGACTCCGCTGGAATCGGAACGGTTTTTCGTAACTCTCTTCATATAAAGAAGGATGCAGGTAAAATAGATGAGATAAATTCTCGCTTAAATTTCACGGATCTTCCTGGAAGAGTTGGAATTGCGCATAATCGTTGGGCTACACATGGAGCTCCTACCAAATCTAATGCACACCCCCATACAGACTGTCAAGGTAAAATCGCAGTTGTGCATAATGGCATAATTGAAAATTTCATGGACTTAAAAAACGATCTAGTCGAGAAAGGCCATAAATTTGTATCTAGAACCGATACTGAGGTAATTGCTCATTTAATAGAGGAATACATGAAGAGGGGGATCGGGTTCTTAGAAGCCTGTAATAAAGCACAAAAAGAGTTAAGGGGTTCTTACGCTATCGCGGTTATTTGTACAGAGGAACCTGAGAAAGTTGTACTGATAAGAAATGAAAGTCCCCTCGTTTTAGGGATAGGAGAGGATGGCATGTACGCAGCTTCCGATCCTGTAGCTTTTATAGAGTTTACTAGAGAGATGATTCCCTTGGAAAACGGAGAGATAGCGGTTATAACCCCTTACTCTTATGAAATAAGAAGGGATGGAGATTTAGTGAGTAGAAAAGCATTGCATTTGACCTGGAGTGTGGAAGAAGCGAGCAAGGGCGGATATCCTCACTTTATGCTTAAGGAGATATTCGAGCAGCCACAGTCCCTAAGGTATGCATTAAACCTTCAACAATTCTACGTTAATGTATTAGCAGAATTGTTAGATAGGGCGAGGACTTCGTATTTAGTAGGTTCGGGCACTTCCTACCATTCATGTTTAGCTGGAAGCTACATTTTCTCGAACTTAGCCGCACTTCCTACAGTTCCTTGCATAGCAAGCGAGTTTATTCAACAATACGGCAGATCCATTAACGTAGATTCCGCTATACTATTCGTTACACAATCGGGAGAAACAGCGGATGTTTTAAAATGTGCCGAGTACGCTCGGTCAAGGGCCGCTACCGTTCTCGCTATAACTAACGTTCTTGGCTCGACGATAACGAGGGTTGCTAGAGCTTATCTACTCCAGCAATCAGGTCCGGAAATAGGGGTTGCTGCAACGAAGACCTATACTGCTCAGCTAATTGTCCATTTACAATTAGCTTTAGCGTTGGCTAAGAGGAGAGGTAAGTTATCGCAGTCTGAAATGGATAACATAAAGGACGGATTAAAGAGGATGCCTGAAATTATTGAGTACGTATTAAATAAGCACAAATCTACGATGGAGCTTTTAGCCGAGCGGTACATGAACAAGAAACATTTCTTCTTTTTAGGAAGAGGAATCAATACCGCTACGGCATATGAAGGAAGGTTGAAGTTATTAGAGGTATCCTATACGCCAGCTACAGCTCTAGCCGCAGGAGAGTCTAAACATGGTCCTATCGCATTAATTGAGAAAGGATTTCCCGTCATATTTATAGCGCCGAGAGACTCCACAAGAAGTCTCATAATAGGAAATATCATGGAGATGAAGGCGAGAGGAGCAGAGATCATTACTTTAGGAGAAGAGGGAGATGACGAGCTAAGGAAGTTAAGCGATTGTTTCATCCCTATGCCTCCAATGGATGAAATATTTACGCCAATAGCGTACATCGTACCCCTACAGTTATTTGCATACTATATGGCTGTTAAAAAGGGATTAGATCCAGATAAGCCTAGGAACTTAGCTAAGTCCGTTACAGTTCTATAACTAGTGATAATTGGATTTTTCAAAAATAAAGCTGCATTATATCTAATAATGAATTAAAATAAGACTAAAAGCTAAATTTGTTTCTTTTTTAGTAGATTTACTATAAAAATTTTTATATAATAGTTTGAAATAGTTTAGGGTGGAGATGAGAAAAATGAATAAATTAGATGAGATAGATATTAAAATATTGAATGAGCTTATCCGCGATGCCGGTCAAAGCGTACCTAAGTTGAGTAAGAAGATACAGGTTAATTCAAGTGTTGTGTATAGTAGAATTAAGAGATTACTAAAGAGAGGGACGATTAAAAGGTTCACGATAGACGTAAATGAAGAACAGTTAGGATGGAGGGTGACGGCTTATATAGGGATAGATACCGATGCTAAGAAGAGGGAGCAGGTATTTAACGAGCTTTTAAAACTCGAGGAAGTGAGAGATGTCTCAGAAGTTACAGGAAGGTTTGATTTAATTATAAGAGTGAGGGCAAAGAGCCTAGATGAATTACACGAAATAGTATCAAGTAAAGTAGGAGGGATAGATGGCGTTCAACATACTGAAACGTTTATCGCTATGAAAACATCAAAGAGATTGCCTGAATTTTCGCTCCTCTCCTAAGCTTTAGTATCCCTCAATATATTTGGATAGGGGCTTTTAGGATAAAATATGGCGCCGGGGACGGGATTTGAACCCGTGAGGGCCAAAGGCCCACAGGCTTAGCAGGCCTGCCCCCTACCAGGCTAGGGTACCCCGGCCTCTAGACGTATACTCACTTAATGATTTAAATGTATTTGGGGGCGGTGGCTCCCGTGGAATTCCCTAACCTCAGAAGCCCTTGGCTTCCAGCCACAGATCACCTACGTTGACGTGGCAGCGCGGTCGGCCCGCCTTAGGGCTGCTCCCTCCCGGGCCTGACCCGGTTCGGCGTTCCGGGTTTACCTCGCCCCTTCGAGCGAGGCCTTCCCGAGCGACCGCCCGCCACGGCGCAGGATCATCTCCTAGCTGGAAGCTGTAACTTCTGAGGTTTAGGTTTACCCACGGGTTACTGGCCCCCGCATGTAGCCGGTTTCGGGACTATGGGGGACGGCTAGCCCCCCGGCCCTTCCCACCGCCCCCATTCAAAATAAAACAAGAAACTTCTTTAAAAAGATTTGATTTCCATTATCGTGGACTTCAATTGACATACTTGACATACTTCGTTAATAGATGGAAAACCGCATAATTTACACCTTATAGCCCTAACTTCGGATTTCAGCTTTTCCGCTATCCTCAAAGCTGCGTAGTATATGTTATATTTTATCCCTGGATGCCTATCCTCCATCAAGTTTAAATAAGATCTTATCTCACTTCGAATTCCTTCCTCCATGTAAGGACATGTTGTAGATTGTAAAGGTATTCCTTCGAGATATGCGTAAAGAGCTATTTCCTTCTCGTAAAGCTCGATCATTGGATGTATTCTTCTTATCTTAAAAAAGTTAGAGGGCTTAGATATAGGAGATATCCATGAAATCCGTTTTAGATCTACGTTAAATAAGTTAATAAAAAAGGTCTGTATCGTGTCGTCTAAATTATGAGCCGTTGCTAATACGGTTACCCCTTCTTCCATCGCTGCGATATCTAGCGCTCTCCTCCTAAATACACCGCAAATCGCACATGCAGATATATTGGATTTTATTTTGACCAGTTCATCCATGGTATATCCAAAGAGGTCTTTAAAGCTATAGACCGTATATCTTACATCGAGTTTTTTCGATACTTCTCTCACAAGCTTTAGTGCTTCATCTCTATACCCCTTTATTCCCTCATCTATGGTGATAGCTATTATCTCAGAACCTTTGTCCTTAGATATTTCGGTCAATATCTTCAATAAAGATAAACTATCTTTGCCTCCAGATACCGCTACACCGATCTTATCTCCATACTCTAACATCTTATATTTAGATATGGTTTTCCTCACCTTCTCCTTAATCGTAATAGGAAAGCATTTCTTACATAAATACTCACCAGAGTAAGGTCTGTAATAAAAGGCAGGCCTATTGCATTTGCTACATTTTACGCTCATCATGGCTCAAAGCACTATAAATCCCATTTTTATTATTGTGGCCAGTAAATTTCCGGCAAATAGAGTTAGCGTGAAAGCGTTTAGAGATAGCCTAGCTATTTTTGGAAAAATCTTCCTTTTCGTTAGCTCAAATAAGGCTGTGAAGAATCCATCGCCATCAAATGGATATAGGGGTAGCATATTAAACATGCCAACCATTAGTGAAAGAAACGCTATCCAATACAAGAGGCCGAATAACCAAGGAGCTAAGATAGGAACCGATAGATACGGAGGATAATACGTAAAGCCATAAAAGCCCAACTTGCCTCTCTCACCATTGCCTATGGCCTTTAAATAAAGGTTCAATAGCTTTCCATTTCGATCTATTGAAACAGTTACCGTTTCTCCAGGTTTTAGATCTAACTTCATATAATCTGATAAACTGCGGATTGGAACGCCGTTTACCGCTTTAATTACGTCTCCCGGTCTTGCTCCAGCGGCCCCTATCCCATAACTCTCATCCACAATATAAATGTAAACTCCATCTGGAGGGCCATAAAACGCCGTTCTCAGAGCTGAAGGCATAAACGTAGCGGTAGCAGGTTGAAATAATAATAGAGAGAAGACAAGTAAGGCCATGACCAAATTAGCCGTAGAACCTGCAGCTAATATCTTCATCTTCTTCTTTGGATCCGCCTTTCTAAATTGCTCGTCATCCGGTTCTATGAAACCAGCAAAAAGTAAACCTAGGAGCGCTAAACCTCCTCCTTTTAAATCTATCTTCTCAAGTCTAGCTACGAGCGCATGCGCTAATTCATGAGGAATTAGTACTAGCGGAATGGATATGAAGAAATATGTAAGGAGCGTGATATTTTGTATGGTTACAAATGGTATTAAAAGCGTTACGCCAGTAAATTTAGGAGGGCTTACGAAGAAATTGTACAGGTTATGTGAAAGAAATCCAAGAGCGGATATAGATAAGATAAGGCCTAAGGGGATGCCAATTAAAGATAAAGCCCTAACTGGTTTCGGTCTTACTAGCTTATCTATAAAGCGATTTATATCCTTTATCTTAACCTGAAGGAAGAAGGGTTTTATAATCAACTCTAAATTTTTTCTATCCCCCTTTATTTTCCCGCCTACAACATATAGTAGCGACCAGAAAAGTACGAGACCTAATAGTACGTTATAGGGATACTCTATCAACTATTATACCCTTACGGTCCTATCCTAAAAAGTATTTTTCAACATTTGGAATGAGGGGGCTTATAAGTTAAGGAAGAGTTAGAAGTGGGATGAATGTACTAAGTGTTGAATGGTTAAACGGTAACGGTCCCCAAGATATAATAAACATGATAACGGCTATGATAGACCAGTTCATAGAAGGAGGAACAGAAGTTGTTTTACACATCATCTATGGATTAATTAAGATTTCAAGAGTCGTTTATATCTTATTGATAGTCTTAGGGATTTTTCTGTATTTTGGCCATATAAATAGGAGGATGGGTAAGAATTTCATAATTGGGGGAATTGTAATGGCGTTAATGTTTGAATATTTGATACCTTATTTATTAGGATCGCTTTAAAGTAGATTTAGCGAGGAAAAAGTGGCTACTTTCATCCCTTTAGGAGGAGTAGCGTCTTCCGATACCTTGTATCCTATTATCGTCTCAATTCCAATTTTTTTAGCGATCTCTAGAAGTCTTTGAGTAACTATTCCGTCAAAAACTATGTGTTTAGCTCCCTTTAGGCTTTCAAGAGTATTAACTAATTCGCTAACCGGAATCCTGGCTAGAGAATTCATTTTACTATCCAAGATTACGGCCTCTAGCGTTTCCTTCAACGATGGAAATAGCTCCTTTACTTTTTCCTTTAACTCTGGAGGGATTTCAGAGATCTCCTTTACTTCCTTCTTTAATGCCTTATCCAATATATTTCTGATTTCCATGGGCGTGAGATCTTCTACCTCCCTTCCTTGTGGTGCTCTGATTACCTTCTCTACTTTTAGGACTTGGGATAGCTCTTTCTGTATGAGGTCTCCTCCTCTATCTCCATCTAGAAAAGCTATCAGTCTCTTCTCCTTTCCCAACTTAATTATAGTTTCGGGGACTTTAACTCCATTTAAAGCTATCACGTTATCATATCCGGCCCTCAAGAGATTGAGTACGTCAGCTCTTCCCTCCACTAGTATTATTGTATCCGAGTTATGTATTCCTGGACCTGCAGGTAATTGTTCAGGACCAAATGTAAGAAGCTTTGCTGGTTTTAAAACCTCAGCTACTTCTTTTATTATCTCTTCTCCTTCGCTTGAAGCTTTTGAAGCCCATTCTCTTAATATCTCTTTAGCCCTTTCGATTATCTGCTTTCTCTTAGTAACCCTTACATCCTCTATTTCTATTAATTGGAATTTTGCGGCGCATGGGCCTACCTTATCAACACTTTCTACAGCAGCGGCTATGAGGGCAGCCGTAGCAATATCTGTAG
>CAYQTV010000057.1:0-6377 GCA_964420525.1 uncultured Nitrososphaerales archaeon
TCTCATCGAAATGGGCGCAAACGTAGTCGTAAGCCTAAACATGGTAGACTTAGCACATGACGAAGGATATGAAGTAGACTCTGAAAAACTTTCCAAGATGCTTAGAGTGCCCGTGGTTCCAACCGTAGCCGTAGAGGGGCGTGGAGTGGAGGAACTTAAGAAGGAGATTGTCAAGGCGGCCGAACTTAAGAAAAAGCCAAAGATTTTAATTAACTACGGCGATGAAGTTGAAGGTGAAATAGACGAGCTTTCAAAGATCATTGAGAGAGATCCTGAGCTCGTAAGAAAGTACGTTCCGCGTTGGATAGCCATTAAGCTTCTAGAGGGAGACCCTGATGTTGAAAACAGAGTTAAGCTTTCACCTCTATCTAACGAAATATTAGGTCGGGCCACGAAGGCTAGGGAGAGGCTCGAGCGTTCCCTTGAAAAAGATCTGGAAGAGTATATGGTTGAGAAGAGGCATGAGTTCATTTCCCGTGTAGTTAAGGAGTGCGTTTTAGTCTTAGCTAGGAAGCCTGTAACCCTAACGGACATCATAGATTACGCAGTAACGCATAAGGTCTTCGGCATACCGATTATGCTTACATCTCTATATATTGCTTTCAAGTTCGCCTTCGATGTCGCGGCTCCGCTTTGCGACCTAATAGACTATTTCTTCGGATGCTTCCTGTACGATCTGGTCGCAAGCTCTACGCTGCCCGAGCTCGTCCGCTCCCTCCTCGCCGATGGCATCATAACCGGCATAGGCTCGATCCTAGTGTTCGTGCCGAACCTAGCTTTCATTTTCATATTTCTCGCACTGCTTGAGGACGTAGGGTATATGGCTAGAGCTGCGTTCGTCGTAGATAAGGTAATGCATAAACTTCATCTCACCGGCAAATCCTTGCTCCCCCTAATTTTAGGCTTTGGATGCAACCTGCCAGGGATAATCGCGACTAGGGCTATTGAAGACGAGAACGATAGGAAAACTACGGCGCTCGTTTGCCCCTTGATATCCTGCTCGGCTAGACTTCCGGTATACCTCGTTATAGCGGGCGCTCTGTTTTCAGCATACGTAAGCGGCGTAGTCCTGAGCATGTACATCATAGGGGTTATTTTAGCCTTCGTTATGGCAACAATATTTAGGAAGCTACTTTTTAAAGGCCCGTCGAGCGGATTTATAATGGAGCTACCTCCCTATATGAGGCCTTTGATGAAAAACGTTGCGATAAAAACGTGGGAAAGGTTGAAGAGGTTCCTATTTAAAGCCGGAACCGTGATATTCGTAGGAGTAATAGCGGTTTGGCTGCTGTCGATAACGGGGCCTAGCGGCTACCTCGGCGTCGAAGCCTTAGGAGATGCCGCGCTACTTGAGCGAAGCTGGATTGGAGTGATAGGTCATGGTCTAGAGAGGATCTTCGCTCCAATGAGTTGGGATTGGAGGGCTTCGGCGGCTCTGCTTTTCGGATTCGTAGCTAAGGAGATCGTTGTAGGATCTATGGCGGTGCTTTTTGGAGTTAGCGAAGAAGGGCTCGTGAACGCCGTTAGGGGAGCATTTACCCCCCTAACGGCATACGCCTACATGGCTTTCGTACTTCTCTACCTTCCGTGCCTCGCTACCCTTGCTATCGTAAGAGGTGAGCTAGGGTTGAAGTACGCCCTCTTCCTCGTAGTATATGAATTCGTGCTTGCTTACTTGATAGCTCTGCTCATAACCGGTATTGGAGCTCTCTTAGGGCTGGGGTGATGACCTTGAACGTCCGCAAACTTCTGTACGTCGTAATTCCCATCATAGGGGTTTTCTACCTCGCTTACTCAGCCTTAGAACTCTACAGCTGGGCTTTAAGCTTCATCGTTTCCGAGTACGGCGGCACTTGGGTCGGGCTCTTCCTACCTGGGGATGTGGGGTGGTTTATCGCTGAATTTACGGTAGGCATTTTAATGATCGGATCCTTAGTCAAGGGGCTTGAAGATTACAGGGGTTTTTCCTGCTTGTTCATAGGCTCTTTAACTGGGGTAGCTCTACTAGGTCTTCAACTTCTCGTAGTCGTTGCTAGCGTTGGGGACGTAGGTGTGGTTTGCTTCCTAATGGGCGAGGAAGCCAGCTACAACCTAGCCGAGGGGTTGCTTACGCCCGCAGTTATTGGAGGTATCGTGCTGACTCCGCTCTTCGCTTACTCCTTAGCTCGCCTACGTAAAGGTCAGATGAGCCTTTAAGTGGGGATTTAAGATTTCAATTGGAACTAAGTTAGGGTTAAGCTCATACACCGTCGTAGCTAATGATTACCTCAGCAGTCTTGAGAACCAGTATATAGAGTTATAATACCGATCAAGGCTTTCTCAACAACACACTTTCACACAATCGTCTTAGAAATCCTACTGAGAGCTGACGTCTTCCTTAAACTAGAGGATAATGGCTAAACTCCGAGGTTTTACGGAACACTACTCATCTCAAACGGCTTCTCAATTAAAGCCCTAACGTCGAATATGAAAGGATCTACTCAGGAAGGAGCTAAAACTTACACCTTAAGTTACCACGTTCCGAAGGTTGATAGAAAAGGTTAATAAGAAAGCTAAGAAATCTGTAAATTGAGGGAAATGAGGGAAATCGATGGAGAGGAACAGAGAATAAGAGAATATAAGAAATGGATAGATAAAAAGGTCTTGGAGAAATTGGGCCCTGAAGGTTTAAAGTTAATTGCAAAGTATACGGAACCTAGTGAATAGCTTTAAAAGGAAAAGATAAGTAATAGTAAACCCAGAAAAATAAATGCAAACGATAAAGTTAACGTTTCCGCATGTTTTCTACGAACTTCTCGATTAACTGTTAATACATTAGAAAGTATTTTAACCACTTCCTCCTTTACATCGATGTCTTCTGATTCATAGAATGCTTTCAATAACATCGGGACATTTAGGTGAAGGTAACGATAGCCTCGGACAGAGAATTTAGTTGGAAGTTCAGTAAGTATAGTGAAAAAGAAGGCTATAAAGAAAGCTGCTACAAAGAATCCTAGTGAAAGGTGTAATATATACCATCGCATAGCAGAAACAGATGCCCTTTGGGCCGTAACGGTAAAAATCGCATTAAAACATAAGGAGATCATTATGCCATCAGCTCCTAATAGCGTTGATGCATATGCTTTCAGCTTATGGAAACTTTCTATGCTCAAATTGTACTCGTTTAAGGCTATTTCAAACAAAGTGTCAATGTCGTCTCTCTTTGTCAACAATTAATCACCGCTTTCGTAAACTTTATAAATATTAGTTTTTCCTTTTTGTTAAAAATTTTCCAAATCCTAAAAAAGACGTACTAGAGGAAAAGCGAGGAGTATTTAGGTATTAGCGTAAAGCTTGCTCTATCCCTTACCGTAACTTACTTCAAGATGTAGCAGCTTATCTTAACGAAAAACTTGCCCTTTGCATATACGGTAATCATATACGGGATTACACGATTTAAGGCGATACGACCGCTTTCTCGATCTCCTCCCTACTAGTTTTACCTTTTTCCCGGCTAAATTTTTAATATCAAATTTCGATAATATTCGGATGAACTTCGAAGCTTTGTATAAGATTAGCTATGGTCTATATGTAGTTAGCTCTGGAGACAGGGAACCCAAACGGACAGATTGCAAATACGGTTTTTTGGTTAATCTAAACCGCCGAGGATAGCGGTGAGCACTAATAAACAAAACTTTACTCATTCATTAACCCATTCGGAAAAAGCCCGGAAATTTACCGTTTCAGTACTATCGAAGGATACCCCGATGGAACTCATTGGACATTTCGGGTTGGATCTGGTCGGGAAATTGATAAGTTTTGAGAACGTAAATTACGAGGTTGGAGATATCGGCGTTCCTATAGTTTTAGGTAACGCTATCGCTTATACCGAGGCTGAGGTAGTTAACGAGGTCGACGTAGGAACTCGTACCATCTTTATCGGCGAAGTGATGGATGTTGAGATGCTTCAAGATAAAGAGCCATACTTATGCTCACCATTATGAAGTTAAGCGTTGTAGAGAGGAAAAGGAAGCCGGGAAGGTAAGCAGGTATAAGTGCAAAGTTTGCGGATATATATGACCCTGAGAAGAGCGATCTCGATTCCGGAATTAAGCCGGAACGCCATTTGAAAAACTGCCCGAAGACTGAGTATGTCCGATATGCGGAGCTAGTAAAGACATGTTTGAGAGGTTAGAAGAGTAGGCTAGCTTGTAGAAGTGGGAAACAAGGCTAATTTTTTGGAAAAGGCTAGGCTGTATAGCGTCTCTGCCACTACTTTTCATCGAACGATATTTGAAGTTAAGAGATTCGAGAAATACCCCAATTTCTACATCTTGATGTAATCTAAACTTAATCAATGGTGGATCAGAATAGCGAAATTCTCGGAAATGGCCATAGCTTATAGGGATTGATGCGGGGGGTGGGATTTGAACCCACGAACCCCTACGGGACGAGGTTCTGAGCCTCGCGCCTTTGGCCAGGCTTGGCGACCCCCGCCTATAAGAAGCGTTGCGTATCTCTTTAAAAACCTTTACGAAGGCAAATAAAGAAAAATAGAAGGGAGCTTATAAGAACTCCTCGTTTGACTCAGCGCTGTATATTTTAGCGAGCGCTTCAACAACTTTGGCGACCTTTTCGTTATTCAGCACCTTCTTTAAGCTTTCGAGCTCATCGGTGTTCATTATAGCTAATCTAGATTTTCCGCGTCTCTTCTCTATAAATAGAGCGAGCCTAGGCTTTCGTTGAAAGGTCTTGCCGAAAGCCTTGAAAGTCCCTCCAAGCTTAATAACCGATGCCTGTATTTCCCCCTCTCTAACGACCACCTTCCTTTCGAAATCTTTAAGCTGCCCTTCGAGCTCCTTTAACTTTTCCTCTAAGTTTTCAGTAGTTGTAATTTCCTCGCTCATATTATAAGCTCCCTCCCGCTAGATCGTTCTCCTATTAAAGTAGGAACTTAAAAACTCTTTTCAAAAGAACGAGATAATTCGTAATAAGACGTAATACTATGAGAAAAATGGAAATTCGCTACATAATCTAAACGATAGCGTACGCCTTTAACCCATCCAGTATCATCTGTACCGCGATTGCGGCTACGAATACAGCCATAACCCTGGCTATAACGGCCGATCCCTTCCTCCCTAGAAAGCCGTATATCTTCTCGCTACTGTTCAGTACGAACCAAGTTATCGCCATTACGATTATTACGGAAGAGAGAGCGTAGAGAATTCCGTATAGCTGTAGGTTAACTATGGTAACGGTTATAGCTCCAGGGCCTACGAGGAGGGGGAAGGCTATAGGCACTACTCCTAAATCCTCCGCTTCAAGCCCCTTAGCCTTCCACTCTCCTCTAATCAATATCTCCATTGAAATTATGAAGAGAAGGATGCCGCCGGCTATCATGAAGCTATAAATCGATATGTTGAATAGGTTTAAGAGCTCCCTTCCTATTAAAGCGAATAGGAGAAGTAAGGCTGTAGCGGTGTACGATGCAGTTCTAAACGCCTTTCTACGAGCCGACCTATCTAAGTTGCTCGTCATTCCTACGATTATAGGTAAGTTGCCTATAGGATCCACTATTATGAAAAGCCCTACCGTAACCTTTAATAACGTTAGTAATGGATCCTCCATCCCTTTCACCTCACGCAATACGTTATACACGCTAATCTAAATCTAATCCGTATTTAAAGAGCTATCCTCGAAGGAAGCTCCCCTAAGTTATCGATTATTAAGTCCGGCTCTTCGTAAATTAGATCCTCTAAAGCTCCAACTCCCGTTAAAACCGAAATCGTGGAAATTCCGGCAGCTTTACCGGTTCTCACATCAATTGCGGAATCCCCGACGTAAACGCAGCCTTCCTTTTCTACCCCTAGTAGCTCTATACACTTCCAGATTATATCGGGATATGGCTTTCCCCTCTTTACGTCCCTTCTGGTAACCACTACATCAAAATACCCCGCTACTCCGCTTCTATTTAAAAGATCCTCTAATTCCTCAGCGGAGACATCGCTACCAGTAGCCGCTCCTATCAAGATCTTATGAGATTTAACGAAGTTTAGGGCTTTTCTAACTCCTTTCAACGGCTTTATTCCTTTTTCGATCAAGCTCTTGTATACAACATTTATCTCTTCATATAACTCCTCAATTAAATCGGAAGGAGCGTGATTGGATAATATTTCAGTTAAGCTCTTTCCCAGGCTTAGCTCTCGTTTAAGCCTATCTAAGGGTAAGGTATCGAGCTTAAAGGACCTAAGCGCTTCATTGAAAGATCTATAAAATAGCTTTACGTTGTCGAAGATCGTTCCATCTATATCGAAAATAACGGCTTTCAACCCTTTAACCCTCTTAATAGGCACTTCAACGTTAACCTTTACTCGATCTCCTTCCCTTAGCTTAAAGTG
>CAYQTV010000058.1:0-6322 GCA_964420525.1 uncultured Nitrososphaerales archaeon
CTAGGAAGGGCATCCCCCATTCATCTGCGCTATCGGATAGATAGCCTAAAGTAGCTAGCATTTCCGGTTCCTCCTTAGCTCCTATATTTATGTGAACGGAAACCCCGTCGGCTCCGAGCCTTATAGCCTCCTCAACTACAGCAACTTGTACCTTGTAGTTTGGAGATGGGCCTAGAACGGTGCTTGCTGTAGCGTGCATTATAATGCCTAGGCTTGGAGGCCTTTTTAGACCTTTAATCATTCCCTTATGTAGGATAACGGCAGAGGCCCCGCCTTCATCTACCTTACTTACTATATCGTTGATATCGGTTAAGCCTTCGATTGGACCATTCGTTACTCCGTGATCCATAGGTACGCACAACATCCTTCCGTTTTTGAATAGCCTGGATAACCTGACTTCCTTACCCATTACCATTTTTCTCTACACCTCCCAATACCCTAACTTATACATAAGTTCAGCGGTAAGTATAGCGTTTCCAGCAGCTCCTCTTATCGTATTATGGCTTATTAAGCTAAATCTCAATGAATAATCGTCAATACCTTTCCTTATCCTTCCTACTACCGTGCTCATTCCATTTCCTGCATTTCTATCCTTCCTAGGTTGTGGTCTGTCATCTTCCTCTCTAACTACTATTGGGTTTTCAGGAGCTGTAGGAAGTTTTAGCTCTTGAGGCTTGCCCTTAAAGCTTCTCAAGACCTCTTTAGCGTCCTCGGGCTTAATCGGCCTTTCAGTTTCAACATATACGCTCTCTAGATGTCCATCTAAAACCGGTACTCTATGACACATAGCAGCTATCATAATATTGGCTGGCTTTACTTTTCCATTTTCCAAAGTACCTAACATCTTCAAGCTCTCAATAGCCACCTTTTCCTCCTCCTTTTTGATATAGGGAATAACGTTATCTATTATAAGTAAGCTGGATACCCCAGGATAGCCCGCTCCGCTAACGGCTTGAAGGGTGGCTACTATTACCTTCTTAAGCTTAAATTCATCATGTAAAGGCTTTAAAGCCATAACTAAACCAGCTGCTGTACAGTTAGGACCTGTAACTATAAAGCCCTTCCATCTTCTACGCCTTTTCTGTTCCCTTAATAACTCTAGATGATCCGGGTTTACCTCAGGTATGATAAGCGGGACGTCTGGTTCCATTCTATAGGCACTAGCATCACTTATTACCCTATACATAGCGGCGTACTTAGCTTCAAGCTCCTTAGCTACCTCGCTAGGGAGGCAGCTAAAGAATAGATCTGCTTTTTGTCTCTCCGGTTCAGCAGGCTCTACCTGTTTCCTCATTAACTCCTTAGGAGGTTCATATTCCCCTATCCATTCCACAGCCTCCTCGTATAGCTTGCCGGCGGATTTACCTCCTATGAATACTTTAGGTTTAAACCAAGGATGTTCCGCCAATAACTTAACGTACTGTTGTCCCACCATTCCAGTTACCCCTATTATACCTACTTCAAACATCACTTCTTCACCTCTTCTATACCGAGGGACTCTTTTATTAACTTCAACGCTTTATCTATATCTTTCTTAGCGAGGTAAAGCTTAATGCTGCTCGCTATAGTCGTAAGACCATATATGTTGATTCCAGCTTTTCCAAGAGGTTCCGTTACTTTTTGAATATAGCCAGGAGCCATTTCTAGAGCCTTTCCCTTCACCGTTACTTCAGCTAGGTTATCAAAATAGCTAGTAGCCTTTCCAATCCCTCTTTTCACCGCCATTTCATGTACCTTATCGTACACGTCCTTTCCTCCCTCTACGTAGGCTATTATCGCTCTATCGTCCATCGATATCGATTTCAACAATCCATTCGCTTTCTTAATAGCCTCAGCTAAGCAGGTTAAAGCGCCATTCGATGCCAACCCCTTTCCAACAACGGTTACCATCGATATATTTGGATCCGTTACCTCTACCTTAAGTAAAGGAGCCGTTCCCTCTATTATAGTTCCTCCTTCTATATCTAAGGATAGGCTGGTTATCCTGAGCTTCACTCCTTCATCTAAGTACTTAAATGCCTTAGCATGTATTAACTTCGATCCGCTTAGACTTAGAAGGAGGGCCTCCTCCATATCCAGCTCCTCTAAAATTTCGGCTCCCTTTGCTCTTTTAGGATCTGCTGAGAAGGCTGCTCCTACATCCTTAACTAGGATAACTTCCTTGGCCTTTAAAGCACTTCCTAATACAGCAGCCGTTGTATCGCTCCCTCCCCTCCCTAAAGTCTGTATTTTTCCTTCCCTGTTTTTAGCTATAAATCCGCAAATGACTGGAACATAGCCTTTTTTCAATAAAGGTAATATGTACTTTCTAACCCTTTCTTTTGTCTCTTCCATATCTACTTCAGCATCCAGGTATTTTCCGTAACTAATTATAGGCCAGCTTTCTTGATCTGGGTCTATAAAGGTCGTTTTAAGTCCTAAGCCGCTTAAGGTAGCTGCCATGAGCCTCGCGCTGGTTCTTTCACCCATCGATAGGATTTCAGCAAGCAATTCATCCGACACATTTGGATTCGTAGCTTTCGTTGTAGTTAGAAGTTGATCAGTTACTCCCTTCATCGCTGAAACGACAACTACGAGAGAGAAGCCTCTATCATATGCTTTCTTCAGCATTTCAGCTGCCTTTCTCGCATTTTGCCCATTTGTGAGAACGCTTCCACCGAATTTAACAACTAGAATAGGATTAGACGAGGAGGATTTTTCATCCTCTATAAACGCGGTCACCTCTGAAAATTAACTCCCCTCCGTTCACCTCTTATCCCTCCTCGCATCTACTTCTCTTACATGCTTATTTAAGCATATCGCACATGCATTATTAAAAAAGGAATAAAGGTTTTAACTTAAGAATATGATTCGTACCTTTCACTACGAAAAGTAGAATTTAATTACGCAGTTGCGTAGAGGCTAAAGGGGAAATTCTTTATATTATAGAGTTCTTTTTCGAAAGGAGGCTTTGTTTAAAGAGAGAATAGAAGAATACAAAAGGGGAGGAGAGAAAATCGAAGCCTTAAAGAGCTTAATTTGGAGGCTCGCAGAGGAATTAGGACATATAAAGATCATGAATTTTTGCGGTACCCACGAATGGACCGTTGTTCACTACGGTATTAGAAGCCTAATGCCAGATAACGTAGAGCTGATAGCCGGTCCAGGATGCCCCGTATGTATAACGCCATCCTACGCTATCGAGAAAGCCATAGAGCTTAGCTTAGAGGGGGTGAAGGTATATACTTACGGAGATGCATATAGATTACCCTCTTTGAAGCCGGTTAAAGGGGTTAGAAGCCTTTTTGAAGCCAAGGCAAGTGGCGGAAAGGTAGATGTGGTGTATAGCTTTTTAGATGCTGTGAAGGAAGCGAGAAATGAAAGAGGGGAAAAACTGTTCTTTGGAATCGGGTTTGAAACTACGGCTCCCTCATATGCCCTATCCTTTTGTAAAGGTATAGTTCCGGAGGATTTTTACTTCCTATCGGTTTTAAGGTTAACGCCTCCAGCGGCCGATTACGCTTTAAGCAAAGTTGGTAAGGTATCCGGAATTATAGCACCTGGACACGTTTCAACTATAACCGGAGCGAAACCTTGGAGGGAGATCGCTCATAACCATTCAATGCCTGTCGTTATATCGGGATTTGAGCCTTTAGATGTTTTAATTTCTATAGCTACGATATTAAAGATGATAAAGGAAGGGAAAAGCGGTTTAGTAATAGAGTACAGGAGAGCGGTCAGAGAAGACGGGAATAAGCTCGCTAGAATGTATATCGAAAAGGTATTCGAGGTATCCGATGCGGCTTGGAGGGGGATAGGAATTATACCTAGCAGCGGTCTAGAATTAACGACGAAGTTCTCTGGGTACGATGCTTATAAGCGCTTTTCAATTAAAAAGCCTGAAGCTAAAGAATGGGTTAGCGATTTACCTAAAGGTTGTAAATGTGCTGAAATTACTCTAGGATTGGCAAAACCAGTCGATTGTCCATACTATTTAAAAAGCTGTACTCCGGATAGACCGATAGGTCCTTGCATGGTATCATCAGAAGGTACCTGCGCTATTTGGGCTAGGTTTGGAGGAGGTGGATTGGCAGAGGAAATAGCTAAGGAGGTGGGCGTAGCTTAATGTGTTGGGCCATACCGGGAAAGGTGGTTGAAGTGAAAGGGTTTTTGGCTAAGGTAGATTTTGAAGGAAGTGTGAAAGAGGTGATACTTGCGGTTGATGATGTAAAAGAAGGCGATATCGTGATGGTCCATGCAGGAGTAGCTATAACTAAGATGTCTGAAGAAGAATGGGAAGAAGAACAGAGGTTTTTAAAAGAGCTATTGGAGGGGAGATCGTGAAGGTTTTACTATCCCATGGAGGAGGAGGAAGGGAGACTTCTGAGCTATTAAATAGGCTTATATTTTCAAGGCTTCCAATAGATCTCAAGAGAACTAAGGGAGGAGTAGGAATAGATAGGCCTGATGATGGAGCCGCATTGAAGATAGAAGAGGATTACGTAATTATTTCAATTGACTCCTACACAGTTAAACCTCTATTTTTCCCAGGAGGAGATATTGGAAAGCTAGCGGCGTGTGGAAGCATTAATGACGTATTGATGATGGGAGGTAAGCCTATAGGGATCGTAGATGCTGTAGTTGTAGAAGAAGGGCTCGATATGAGCATTTTAGAAAAGGTAATGTCGAGTTTTTTGAAAGTGGTAAACGATGAAAACGTTCCCTTAATCGGAGGAGATTTAAAGGTTATGCCTAAGGGAGATGTAGATAACATTATCATAACGACCGCTTGCTTGGGTGTAACAAAGAAGCCTATTGTAGATGATGGAATAAAAACCGGAGATAAAATAATAGTATCGGGAACCATCGGTGATCATGGAGCTACTATAATGGCTTTACAGAGAGGAATAGATGTTAAGGAGACCGGGTTGAAAAGCGATGTTAGAGCCTTAACGGATTTAATGGAGCCATTATTAAAGGAATATGGAAAGCACATCCACGCTGCAAGGGATCCTACTAGAGGAGGCATAGCGATGGCCTTGAACGATTGGAGCAAGGTGAGCGGATCCGTAATAGTGATTTACGAGGAAAAGCTACCTATTAGAGAAGAAGTTAAGGCTTATTCGGATATGTTAGGGGTAGATGTTCTTCAACTCGCTAATGAGGGACTAGCGCTTTTAGCCGTCGATAATGCGGTAGCTAACGATGTAGTGGAGTTCATGCGTAGTTTAGGATATGAGAAAGCCGACGTGATTGGCGAGGTAAGGGAAGGGAGGTTAAAGGGCTTCGTGTTATTAAAAACGAGCATAGGCGGTTTTAGAATAGTAGAAGCGCCGACCGGAAGTATCGTTCCTAGGATCTGTTAGCTCTCGCTATTATCTCCGCTACTAGCTTAGATATCCTTCTCCAGTACCCGGAGTTGCTCCTTTTAAGAGGGGTTTTTGATAGAAGCGGGTCGAATGGAAGCTCAGCTACGATCTCCATCCCTCTCTCCTTCAATGCCTTTTTGTACTCCTTGCCGAATAGATATATCTTCCTTCCATCTATTTTAAGCCAACACATATTTAGAATGACTCCTTCGGGTTTATGTCCTTCGTCCTTAAATAAAGAGTAAGCTCGATGAACGACCGAGATGCTATGTAAAGACGGCAAACTTACGAGGTACAGGGAAGCAGTCTTAAAAGCTCTAATACACGCTAAATGCTCATCTCCCGTACCTGGAGGAAGATCGACTATTAAGTAATCTATGTCCCCCCAATCTAAAAGCCATGTAAGATCTTGTACCATTCCATATTTTTCCTTACCTTTAATAGGCAAGGGAGAATCCTTAAAGATGTATCCCAGGCTAAATAGCTTAACTCCTTGAGGAGATAAAAAGGGCTTTAAGCCCTCTCTAGTGGCCTCCGGCCTTCCAGAGGAGGGAAACAGTATATGTTGGGTAGGGCCGTGAAGATCGAGATCTAATAGCCCTACCTCGTGTCCTCTTCTCTTAAGTTCTATAGCGGTAGATGCTGAAACGAGGCTTTTCCCTACTCCTCCTTTACCGCTAGCGAAAATAACTATCTTCACTCTTCTACCACCACCGATAGCAGCTTAGCCGTGTTTCCGGATTTTATTTCAAAATCTCTACTACCGCATTTAGGACATTTTAGGATAGCGTGAGCTAAGTAAGGTAGGAAATGGAAAGGAGTAGTAGGTTCTCCTTCATCTATGATTTGATAGGGTTCGAGCTCCTTAGCCATCCTCTTAGCTACTTCCTTCCACTTCCATTCTAAACCACAAGAATTGCATTTGAAAGACGTTTCCTCAACGTTGATCGTGAAGGTTAAGCGATCCATCCCTC
>CAYQTV010000059.1:0-6311 GCA_964420525.1 uncultured Nitrososphaerales archaeon
GGCTCATATCGCCTCCTGGCTTAGGGTTTCTATATATTTCTGAAAGAGTTATGAATGAGCTCGAAGTTACTGAAATAGGATGGATGAGCGTTAAAGATCCTTTCAATTATTACGATTACAGGCTTGAATTTGATAGCTCTGCTAAAAGATTTGAGTGTGGAAATCTAGCTTTCCCATTGATATATAGTCTAGGAGCGTCGCTTGATCTAATTAGTGAAGTGGGAATTAAGGTCATTGAAAAAAGAATGATGAGGCTCGATAGACTGCTCACCGAAGATTTGGAAAGGTTGAAAGTTAAGGTAACATCTCCATTGGAGGACAAATATAGATCTGGGATAGTTCTATTTAATATAAAGAGTAAAAGGGAAATGGCTGAGAAGAAACAAGGTAATAATCAGCGACGCGAGGAAATCAGGATCTCTCTATACATTTCTATAACAGCGAGGATGAGTAGATAAACTAGTTAATGTAGTTAGGAAATATTACGTTATAAGAATTAAAGATATCAATGAAAAAGTGTTACATATATCTCAACTTTTTACCCGTTTAAGAAGGTTACTTATATCGATTAATATGTCGATATTTGCATTTCCTAACTATCGTACCTTAGCATGACTCGAATTTTTTCTTGGTTTATTTTTAAAATCTTCTTACTATTCTGCAAATAAAAAGGAGTTTTTAGCCGTGTTCTTCCATCAGCCTATGTAAAAACTTTAGCATTTTCAGAATATCCTTCGCCTCATGCATCCCTTCTACCCAATTTCCGCTTTCGAGAAGCTCCTTAGCGTGTTCACTCTTGGCGAGAATACGGTTTAGCAAGCTATCGATTTTCTCCTTGACGCTCGGATTTACGCTAGAGGCATTAAACCTTTCCTTAAACTCGTTTATCTTTTCGTTTAATCGAGTAAGGTAATCTATCATCCTCTCGGTCTTCCAGGATTTTACGAGATCTTTGAACTCCCTCCCAGCTTCCCTTAGTAAGCTCCTAGCCTCATTTACCTTCTCCTTTGCTCTGCTTAAATCTCCAGATTCGATCAAAGCTTTAGCTTCCCCTATTTTCTCCTTAGCTTCCTCTACCTTGGTTTTTATCTCCATTAACTTCTCAGGATCTACTCTACCCGAACTTTCGGCCTTCTCTAATATAATGAGGAACCTTGTAGCTACCCTTTCCTCTCTATCCGCTATCGATTCCAAGACGATTTTCCCTAGAGCTTCGAAATCTTCGTCCTTAAGTAAGCATACGGCGTTCTTAAGCTTTGATATGACTTGGAAGCTGTCATCTATGGCTTCATCGTACTCACCGTTTTCAACATGGCTCTTAGCTTCCTCTAACAACGATTTAGCTTCGTTATAGATCCTCACTGCATCTGACACGTTCGCGCCAGCCCTCTCTAAAGCGTTTAAAAGCTTACCAACCTTAGTTAGACTATCCGAGGCTATCTTAACCATAATTTTAGCCTTAATTTCATCTGAGCTTTTACCAATTAAGGAATATACGGTTGGTAAAAATTCCCCATCGTTTTGATTAAGCGCTATAGCCGTAGGAACCACGTTAGAAATTAGGGTAAGCGCTAGAATAAAGGCAACTGAGACGGCCAGTATCTTGTTCATTCTCCCGATTGTCATCGCTATAGAATATACAATAGGTAGAAATAAGGAACTTGGAGAAACGGTCGTTCCAATCCTTTAAATATATGTGTAGCTATGTAAAAGGCGAGGGTTGCGTAGGAACGCCTTAATTACACTCCTCATCTTCTCTATTTTAGCCTTTCACGTTCACGTAGCTCAAGGATATGATACTGAGAAGTATACAATTTCCGTATACCCTGATGGATATGTAGAAGTTTCTATGACAATATCGATTAGCGAGGCTGAAGAAACCGTCCCCCTACTCGGGACTCCTGAGGATCTAATGATTTATACCGTAACTGGAGAGCCCATATATTACGAAGTAGGAAACGATACGATTAGGGTCTACTTTTCGGAAGGGGAAAGAATCGTAATCTCCTACTTTACAAACGATCTAACTTCTAAACAGGGAAGGATTTGGACTTTATCGTTTAATAGTTCTTCTGACGTGAAGGTGATATTCCCAGCTAGCGCTACGATCGTGGGTTTAAACGTAATCCCGAAGGAATTTTCATCTTCCGATGAGGGGTTGGTAATCGAATTTCCTATGGGAAATATATCCGTATCGTATGTACTTGGAAGAGAAGTGGAAGAACGTTCTTACCTTTCATCCTTAACCCCATTCATCCTGCTTTCCATAGCGGTAGTCTTATTTGGTTTTTTGTGGATTAAGAAGAGATCCAAAAAAGTTGGTTTGAAGGAATATCTTAGGGAGGAAGATCGAGCCGTTATCGAATTTCTAAAGGAGAGAGGAGGTCAAGCCTTTGAATCTGAGATAAGAAAGCATTTCATCCTTCCGAAAACATCGGCTTGGAGGTTAATTAAAAGGCTTGAAAAATACGGAATTGTAGAAGTGGAGAAGGTGGGAGGTCAGAATTTAGTGAAGTTGAAGAAAGAAGTTTAAACTTCGCATTTGCTAAAGGAGTACGCTCCTAAGCCCATCATTACAGCACACAAACCCGTGATCACTATGAAGTCTAAAGTTAAGGGGAAGTAGGATGCGCCGATTAAACAGCCTCTTATCCCGTCGACGCTATACGTCAATGGGTTAGCGTAGACCACGTACTTCAGCCAATTAGGAAGTCCTTCAATAGGAAAGAAGGCTGTTGAAAGGAAAACTAAGGGCATTAGTAAAAGGTTCATGATTAGCTGAAATCCATGGATATCCTCCATCCTCGACGCAATCAGTATTCCAAAGCTAACGGACATGAAGGCCGTCAAGATCATGAAAATTAAAGCCGGTAACAGCCCTAGTACGGATATCTTAACTCCTAAGATCATGGAGATCGCTAAGATTATCAGCCCTTGGATGATAGCCGTAGTTGATCCTCCGAGCGTTCTTCCTATCACGATAGATATCCTGCTAACCGGGGCTACTAATACCTCTTGGAGAAAGCCGAACTGTCTATCCCATATAACCGAGATTCCGGCAAACATCGATGAGAAGATAACGGCCATGGTGATTATTCCAGGTGCTAGGAAATCTATGTAGGTAAGCTTAATCGGAATGCCTGGAAATCTAGCGGAGCTAAAGCCGAAGCCTAGTATAGCTAGGAAGAAGAAGGGCTGTGCTATGTTTGCAACTAGCCTGCTTCTCGCTCTAACGAACCTCTTTATCTGCCTTAGCCACATTACGTATATAGCTTGTAGATCTGAAGACCTCAATATCTCATCCTCCTAGGAACGGTCCTTTAAGCAGCCCCTTCCTCATCTCTAATTCTCCTTCCCGTATAGTACAGGAAGACGTCTTCTAATGAGGGCTTTCTCATACTTATCGAAAAGATCTTCAAGCCGTTCTTCTGAGCAATGTTTACGAGTTCCGGTATCCTCTTTTCTCCTTGCTTAACTCCTAGAGTTATCACTCCATCTTTAACCTTAATACTTTCTACCCATTCCATATCCCTCACTTTCTCAGCTAATAGGTTAGGGTTCAAACACTCGACATAAATGACGTCCTTACCTATGTAACTCTTCAGCTTTTCGGGCTTATCTATAACGAGAATCTTCCCCCTGTCTATTATAGCCACTCTATCGCAGAGATAATCCGCTTCCTCCATGTAGTGGGTAGTTAAAAACACGGTTACGCCTTCTTCTCGATTTAACTTCTTAATATAGCTCCATATCGCCCTTCTAGTTTGGGCATCTAAACCCAAGGTAGGCTCATCTAAGAAAAGCACCCTAGGATAGTGCATTAACCCTCTGGCTATTTCTAGCCTCCTCTTCATGCCTCCTGAGTAATTCTTTACTAGAACGTTAGCCTTATCGGTTAAACCTACTAGCTCTAATACCTCCTTAATCCTCCTCTTCCTCTCCTCCTTCCCTAATCCGTACATTCTAGCGTGATAATCTAGGTTTTCAATCCCAGTTAACTGATCGTCTAGAGCTGGGTTTTGGAAAACTATCCCTATAGAACGCCTTACTCCATTTGGATTTTTTAAAATATCGTATCCCGCTATTTTGGCCGTTCCGCTCGTAGGCTTTTACAACGTAGCCAATATCTTCACGGTCGTCGTCTTTCCAGCTCCATTCGGGCCTAAGAAGCCGAAAATTTCGCCTTCATTTACGTTAAAGCTAATATTATCTACGGCCCTTATCGATTTTTCGTATACCTTAACTAGGTTTCTTACAACAATCAAGATATATCGCGATATATCTGCTAGAATGTCTATTTAAGATTTATTCCTGACGATACTGGTTTTAAAATGAGATCGCGTTGCAAAGAATATGCTTCTCGAGTTAAGCTTTTTGCTTTCTTCTTGCCACCGATTCGAGGATTTCATGGAAGAAGAACCATGCGGCGAAAACCCCTATTGCAAGCCCTACTCCAATGCTTACCCCCCAAGCTAATGCCGACTTAACCTCGCTTGATAGGGCGGTTATATCTAGTATAGGCACGAATGAGAGAAGCAGGATTAAGAACAGTATGAACCCCCTCATTTTAGCCTCTACTCTTATACGTTCAACGATCGCTTCGAGAGCTATGAATACGAATAAGATCAGGAATACAACGCTAACGACACGCGTAGCGTATTGCACCACTAAACTCGTTAAGTGCAGCTGTCCTGGAAAGACTATCAGAACTATTGAGTATACGGCGAGCATAGCTAAGCCTACATCCACCAACGTTATTACTAAGCTTGTGAAGCTAAATGGAGCCTGTCTTATAAAAGGCCTTAAGAACTCGTCAATATGAAATACCTTAAATATCCCTCGTATGACTCGATTAAGTAATATAGCGAGGCCAGCATATACTATCGCTATAGCTAGAGCCAGTAATATACTGGGGATAGCGTTAACTAGGTCGTAGATGGCCCCCTTAAACGCTTGCCACAATATCTCTGCGCTCGTTCCGTTGAAAGTTATTAACACATCCATCACCTGCCACCTCCTATTAACATCGTCACATAGTACAACATACGGTAGATAATGAACAATATAATCATAGTGATGGTTAGCCCTATAAGCTTTAAAGCCGTTTTAGCCGTTTCAATTATTGAGAACATCACATAGTTATAACTCGTTATGCTCAAGGCATGGAGAATTCTAGCATAAAGCTTAGTATGAGTTGGAGAGGTTATCGCGAACTCAGGTATAGCCGTGAAAGCTATCACTAACCCAATTAAGCCGAAAATACTCGCGGCGGTGAAAACGAGAGCTCTATAAGACGATACGGCGTTGCCTATCGTAGTCCCGAGGATCATCGCCAAGGCGTTAGCTGAGGATAGTAGCGCGCTCGCTCGTACAACGCCTAATCTCCTAACGATATGAGCGAAACCAGCGCTAACGTAGAGATTCGTACCAACTAGTGAGAAGCTGTAGAGCACGGCTATCCCTAAATGTAGGTAAGGCTCTTTAACGAAGTATACCATTAACGGAGCTAGGCTTAACAAAGTTATAGCATACCGATAACTTGCGATTTTTCTACGTAGCCAAAACACGCTAGCGAACGCGCTAGATAGCATTTGGATAAGTCCTATTAACGCGGCGAAGTAATCGGGCGTGTTGAAATCTATCATGAGCCTTGGTATCCAAGCAATTCCCAATAGGTTTGTAGACGCTAACAGTAGAACCTGAAGCAAATACATCGTACTCGCCTTTATTTCTGCTTCTTCAATCTTCATAGCAGTTAGAGCGTTTAGCGATATTCCTCCTACACGTATTAGAAGTGCTATCGCCACCGAAACTAGACCGACTAAAAAAGCTGTAGCATAAAGCATGGCGAACTTCCAGAAACCTCTACCAACGAATAAAGTAAAGACAAGCAAGATCTGAGCTGAGATGCTTGCTACAGAGCTTGCTACTATTCTATATGAAACAAGCTTACGATACTCCTCCTCTCCAAAATAAGCAAGCGATATTAGGTTTATAAGCGTACTTGGAAAAAGAGGAGAAGCTACTGCTATGGCATAAGCGAGCGTTATCAAAGTCCTCTCATTAACAAACCAAGGTATTAGGAACCAGAATATCCTTTCAATTAATAAAGCTACAGCTAGCTTTACCTTAACTCCTTTGGGCTTGAAGTAGTGATATAACACGTATACCATTAAAAGGGAAGCGAGACCGGCGAATGTGTTTAACGTTAGGAGATCGCTTAACGTGAATCCGTATGTGATTAAAAAGATAGGAGTGATGCTACGTGAAGTAGTAATGTAAAAGCCTCCAAAAGCCCCTTCTAACACTAA
>CAYQTV010000060.1:0-6290 GCA_964420525.1 uncultured Nitrososphaerales archaeon
TAAAGAAGAACGGCATCGAACCCGAGAGGCTTAAGATGGCCGCTATTTGTTCCGTCTGTTTTGAACCTTTTGTTAAACATGTTAAGGATCTATATGAGAAGGTAAAGAAATTAGGACCAATTAAGAGGGAGGTGAGATGATGAAAGAGTTCGATGTTCTAGTTATTGGAGGGGGGATCGCAGGAATGGAGGCCTCACTCAACCTAGCCGATATGGGCTTTAAGGTGTGTCTAGTGGAGAAGGAACCTAGTATTGGAGGGAAGATGTTCCTATTAAGCAAAACCTTTCCCACTCTAGATTGCGCGAGCTGCATCTGCACACCCAAAATGGCCGCCACAGCGCATCATCCTAATATAACCCTACTGACCTATTCCGAGGTACGGGAGATAGTTAAAAAGGGAGAAGGGGAGTTTGAGGTTAAGATATTAAAGAAGCCTAGATACGTAGATGAATCCGCATGTACTGGGTGTGGACTATGCGAAAAGGCATGCCCGGTCATAGTGCCTCATGCGTACGATTTCGGATTAAGAGGGAGAAAGGCCGCTTATATACCATTCGATACAGCCGTTCCTAAGATAGCTGTTATCGAGCTTGAAAATTGTATATTTTGCGGAGCGTGTGAAAGGATTTGCCCTCCTAAAGCCGTCAACTTCCTCCAAGAACCGGAGGTTATGGAGGTAAAGGTAGGAGCTATAATCCTAGCTACGGGGTTTAAGCTCTTTCCAGCCGAGCTGAAGAAGGATTATCACTTCGGAGAATATAAAAACGTGATCACTTCGATGCAGATGGAGAGGCTACTAGCTCCTACTAGGCCTTATAACGCCGTTTTAAGGCCTTCTGATGGAAAGGTTCCATATAACATAGCATATGTTCTCTGCACGGGATCCAGAGATAGGACCGTTGGAAACCCGTTATGTTCGCAGATTTGCTGTATGTATTCAATAAAACAGGCCCAATTGATAATGGGAGCGGTGCCCCTCGCAGATATCAC
Organism: uncultured Nitrososphaerales archaeon; assembly: GCA_964420525.1. Classification (GTDB taxonomy): domain Archaea; phylum Thermoproteota; class Nitrososphaeria; order Conexivisphaerales; family CALBHZ01; genus CALBHZ01. The sequence continues at coordinate 991 of CAYQTV010000060.1, forward strand.
GATATACTATATGGATATAAGAGCTTTCGGCAAGGGCTTCGAGGAATTTTACAAGCAAGCTGTGGACATGGGAGTTAGGTTCGTTAAGGGGAGGGTAGCTAAAATAGAGGAAAAGGAGGACGGCAACCTAATTTTAAAGTACGAAGACATAGATAATGGAGGAAGGTTAGTTGAAGCGGAACACGATCTCGTAGTCTTAGCTGTAGGATTGTTGCCTAATAATGAGGAAGTAGTTAAGATATTCAAAAATGAAAAGCTGGAATTGGACGAATATGGATGGATTAAGCAGGTGAACGAGAACACCAATCCTACTATGACGAGTATACGAGGAGTGTTCGCTGCTGGCTGTGCTACCGGGCCTAAAGATATACCCGATTCGATAGCCGAGGCAGCAGCCGCGGCTACCCAATGTGCTAGCTACTTAAGCGAGGTTAGAGGTAAGCTCATAAAAGCTGAGGTGAAAGCATGAACGATAGGATAGGGGTATATGTATGTCACTGTGGAGGGAATATCTCCGATGTAGTCGATGTGAAGGAGGTAGTAGAAGCCATTAAAAACGAGCCTGGAGTGGTCGTTGCTAAAGACTACGTCTTCATGTGTGCAGATGCAGGCCAGAAGATGATAGAGGAGGATATCAAGAAGCATAAGCTAAATGCGGTAGTCGTCGCCTCATGTTCTCCTAAACTTCATGAAATTACGTTTAGAAACGCAGTAGCTAGAGCTGGTTTAAATCCGTATGTCTTCTACCATGCGAACATAAGGGAACATAGTTCCTGGCCCCATTCAGACGATCCTAAGGAGGCCACTAGGAAGGCTATAAGACATGTTAAAGCTGCGATAGCTTACGTAAGACATGCAGAACCCCTAGAAAAGATAAAGGTGAGCTCAACACCCGCTGTATTAGTTATTGGAGGAGGGATTGCGGGGATAAGGGCTGCTCTGGATCTATCGGAAATGGGAGTTAGCGTTTACTTAATTGAGAAGGACCCCTTTATAGGAGGAAGAACAGCTCAACTTGGTCCGGTTTATCCCCACGGTGAAAAAGGGCTGGAGATCGTTAAAAGGCTTATAGAGGAGCTTAAGAGAAGGGACAATATAGTAGTATTTACAAACGCAGAGCTAGAATCCGTAAGTGGTTACATAGGGAATTTCGAGGTCGTCATTAAGGTTAAGCCTAGATACGTTTTGAAAATGCCTAAGAATTTAGAAGAGGTAGTTAAAGCATGCCCGATTGAGGTACCTGATGAATTTAATTACGGTCTTACTAAACGCAAGGCCATTTACTATCCTTATAACGGAGCATATCCTGAAGTTCCAGCTATTGATCACGATAATTGTACTAAATGCGGAGAATGTGTAAAGATATGTGGAGATTGTATAGATCTTAATCAAAAAGAGGATACGATTAAGGTAAAGGTAGGAGCTATAATCCTAGCTACGGGGTTTAATCCCTACGAACCTAAAGAAGGGGAGTATGGGTATAAGAAGTACGAGAATGTAGTAACTCTACCTCAACTTATCAGGATCTTAGAGCTTAACGACTGGAAGGAGTTAAAGTTTAACGGAAGAAAGGTTAAGAGGCTCGCCTTTATCTACTGCATAGGTAGCAGGCAGGAGAGGAAGGAGGAAGAGGAGGCAAACGAATACTGTTCTAGGTATTGTTGCAATGCGGCTATGTACTTATCCACCGTATTGCTTGAGAAGTTCCCCGATCTAGAGGTATTCCATTTGTACAGAGATATAAGAACTTATGGAAAAAATGAACCGTATTACGAAAGTGGGTGCAAAAGCGGAATAGTGTTCGTTAGGTATAGCCAAAGCGAGCCTCCCGAGGTAGTTAAAGAAGGGAATGGCATCCTAATCAAGGTTAAAGACTTATTAACTGGAGGCGAAATGTTGGAAATTCCCGTCGACCTCGTTGTATTGGTAGTTGGAATGGTGCCTAGAGAGAACGATAAGCTCAACTCCATACTTAAGGTACCGATAGGTAGAGATAAGTTCTACCAAGAAGTTCATCCGAAGCTTAGGCCTGTTGAAACTACTCTAACTGGAATCCTCATAGCTGGGACGTGTCAGGGACCAAAGGACATCAAGGAGACGTTATCATCCGCTTCGGCAGCCGCGAGCAAAGCCGCGTCGATCGCTATAAAGAAGGAGCTCGAGCTAGAACCATTTGTTGCGTATGTGGATCCCGATAAGTGTAACTTAAGTAAGCTATGTATAAACGAATGCGTATATGGTGCGATCGAAATTAAGAGCTACGGTAAAAAGGGAAAGAAGGCTTGGGTCAATGAGGCCCTTTGTAAGGGATGTGGGGCGTGTGTTGCCGTTTGTCCGACCGAAGCGATTCAAATGAAGGGGTTAACGAATCAGCAAATTAGATCGATGATTGAGGTCATGGCTAAGGGGTGAGAGCATGAGCAAGAAGAAAAGCACGCTTGATTTATTAAGGGAGAGAAAACAGTTAAAGCCGTCTAAAGAACTTCTAGATAAAGTAAAGGAACAAGCTAAAATAAAATCGATTATAATCGGAGCTTTAAAGAAAGGACCTAAAACCGTACCCGAGCTCTCTAAGGAAGTAGGATTACCTACCGATAAAGTCATGTGGTATTTAATGACCTTTAGGAAATATGGAGATGTAGAAGAGGACGAGTTAGCTGAAGATTACTGGAGATATAAGATAGGTGGTAAGAAATGACGCGTGTAAACCCAGGGTTTATAAAGGAGGTTAAAAAGCTCGGAGCTTTCGATATATCAGCTTGTTATAACTGTGGAAATTGTACAGCGATATGCCCTCTAGCCTCCGAGGGACATGAATTCCCTAGGAAGTTAATTAGATATTCCATCCTAGGCCTAGAGGAGAAGGTACTTTCATCTCCCGAAATTTGGCTATGCTATTATTGCGGAGAGTGCACGGATTCTTGTCCGAGACAAGCCGATCCCGGAGGGCTCATGATGGCCTTAAGGAGGTTTGTCATTCAAAGGTACTCCATAGGGAAGATCGCTAAAGCATTTTACGATAAAACGCTTGCGGCTATAACCTGGATTATTCTAACTATAATAGCTGCCTTAGGCCTTTACATCTTTAGAGAACCCTCTCCAAATTGGGAACATGCCGATATATTTTCCTTCATATCGATGGACTTTGTGCACGATGCTGGGCTAGGAGTTGGGGTTATAGTAGGAATAGCTGCTTTGGTAAACCTCGCCATCATGTATAAAAGCATATCTCGATCGTATTCAAGGACGGTTGAGAGCGGATTGCATGTAGGGTTATGGATCAAAAACCTGATTAAGGTCGTGATTTACGAGGCGGCTGCACAGTTAAAGTATACTAAATGCGCAAATAAGAATAGGTACATCGCGCATATGGCCTTGTTCTGGGGCTTCGTAGGTCTATTTGTAACAACGCTCATAGTATTCGGCATGGACTTCTACGGGCTACAAGTATCCAGGATCGTGCCTCTGGCTATGGGTTGCGTATTCGGCGTCGCCCTACTATATGGATCCATATACTTTATGGCTATGAGGATAAGCAAAAAGGAAGCTTACTCGAAGTATACTCACCATTCAGATTGGGTGTTCCTAGTGCTTCTCTTCCTCGCTGGATTAACGGGCTTTCTACTCACGTTATTTAGGCTATCGGACGTACCCGCTCCATCCTACATAATGTTCGCAATCCACCTAATCGTAGTGTTCAACTTGTTACTAACGGCTCCATTTACTAAGTTCGCTCACGCCGTGTATAGACCTTTAGCTCTTTGGATAGTTAACACTAAGGATGAAATATGCGAGAAAACTAAGAAGAGCTCGTTGTGAAAATTTAAGGAAATTTCAGTAATAATACCTTATTCTAAAATCCTCAAACTCCCCTTTATACTCTTCCCATTTAACCTCTACGTCCTCTACATCTGCTAGCGGAGGACCTCTCCTAGCCCATTCTATGACTCTATTAACCGCGTTCTCGGGACCTTCTAAAACGGCTTCAACCCTACCATCTGGCAAATTTCTAACCCATCCCTTAACTCCGTACTTATCGGCGACCTCCTTCATACTAGATCTAAAAAATACCCCTTGAACGTATCCAGATACGAAGATATGAGCTCTAACCATCTTCATACCATTGACTTCTTCTAACCTACCTTATTTACTTTAGCTAAGGAATGAAACGAGGATCGTCTAATGAGCGATTATATGGCTTAACATCTAGGACTGGTGTATCATCGTATGCATCTAAACCTTTTACGCGTAAAAACCTTCCCTTCTCAACTCCCAATAACTTAACTAAGCTAATCATTATAGGGTTTGGCCTATAGGGTCCTCTTAATCGAAATACCCCATAAAGAGGCTCTTCGATCCTTCCGTATTTGTGCGCTCTTAAAACATCTCTCCTACCTAAATGAGCGTACCAGATAATCCAGAGATGTTCCATACTCTCTATATTGAGAAGCCCGTCTTTAAATTCCGGATATATTTCGACAATAGCTTCCTCCTTCCTTAACTCATCTAAGCTTTTCCCTCTATCTTCTCTCCTCACCTTCCCTATCTCAAATATTTCTATTTTCATCATCTATCAAGGAGGAAGGAACATTAATTTACGTATCGCTATTGGACAAATTAAAGCGGAAGTTAAATGCGGTTTAATGGCAATGCTATAGCGAAGGCAAAACTAAAATAAAAAAAGTTTAGATTAACCCCTTCTTTTTCATTTCCTCTACCTCTTCGATAGATGGTATTCTCGCTCTTTCGGGGAAAGGCCTTGTAATCGGCTTTGTAGCGTCTATGCATAGTAAACTCCAGACCCTCCAGCTTCCTCACCTTCGGCTGAGGGATCTAGCGTTTGTCCATGTGTTCTAGGTATAACGAATATGTCTTTAGTAGGATCTACTCTGGTAGCTATAGCCCATATTACCTCCTCTGGATTCCTTGGGTTTACATCATCATCTACAGCTACACATATTTTTATGCTATCGTTAGCCGCTAAAGCCGCTATCATAGCTCTTCTCCCGTCCCCCTCCCTCTCCTTCTTAACCGATATGACATAGAAGAAGGTCTGTAAGAAGCTAGCTGCTTTAACGGTCGGCACAGATTCTTTAATCCTTTCAAAAGTTCTAATCGTCTTCGCTATAAAGTAATACCCCATCTCAGCAGATCTTGCAGTAATTGAGTAATAAATCGGATCCTTACGTTGAGTGATCTTCTTTATCTCAACTACAGGTCTCATACCAGGTATTCCGTAATATCCCGTGTATTCTCCATAAGGTCCTTCCATTTCCCTAACCTTCGGAAGTATCACTCCT
>CAYQTV010000061.1:0-6238 GCA_964420525.1 uncultured Nitrososphaerales archaeon
ATTCTCCTTAACATCCTCCAAAATAATTGTAAATTATCGCTTGAAGAGATAGCAAAAAAGATGAAAAGGCCAAAGTCTACTGTTTTTTACAGTCTGAAGGAATTGGAAAGGAAAGGCTACATTAAGGGCTATCAAGCAATACTCGACCCTAAAGCGTTAGACTTCGATTTTACGGCTATAACCTTCGTTAATACTAAATATGAGCCGGGCTACCATAGAAAGATCGGAGAACAGTTAGCGAAAATTAAAGGCGTAAGAGCGGTATACTTCGTTTTCGGCGATATAGATTTAATACTTATCGTCAGTGCGAGGAACCGCAAGCAATATCTCAAAATTTTAGAGGAAATAATGAATATCGAAGGTGTAGTAAGGACGAGCTCTCATATAGTAGCGGACACCATTAAGGAGGACTTTAGTTACGATCTCTCCCTATTGTTAGATCAGGAACAATAATTCGGTAATCTCAATCTTAGATAATAACAGCTTACAAAGAGGAGTACTCTAGAGATAAGCCATTTTTACTAAACAAATTTATTTATAATCTACGTTTTATCAAACAGTTATATTTATATAGCGATAGATCTCATATTATGGAGATGAAGGCCATTAAGGTTATAGCGCCGATAGCCGGAATTGCTCTCGTATCGCTTGTAGTTTTGGCATTTCTGATCTTACCTCCGATATTTGAAGCTAGAGCTAAGCCGGTCACGATGGCCGTAGAGTTTAACGATCACTCAGCCGCCGCTTGGGTAGCCCTCGATAAGGGCTGGTTTAAAGAAGAAGGCTTGAACGTAACTACCCTTAAGACCTTCACAACGGGCCTCGAGCTTGCTGCGGCTTTAACTAGGGGAGATATCGATGTCGCATGGGCCTGTTTGGGCCCATCGATTATGGCTTACGCTAGAGGCGTACCTATAGTAATTATAGCTCAAACTCACCTCCATGGTTATGCTATCGTTGGAAGGCCCGGGCTAACCGATATTCGCCAACTCAACGGTGGCGTCGTAGCCTGTCCCGGAAAAGGCAGTCCCTGCTATCTAGTACTGAAGATGGCTATTGAACGCTTCAATTTGAGCATTAGGAAGGTGATGAAGATGAAGCCTCCAGCGATGTTAAACGCCTTGATAACGGGTCAAATAGATGCCGCGGCTATGCCTGAACACTACGTTACCTTAGCCGTAAGACACGGTAACTGCACGGTCTTAGCGAGAAGCCAAGACCTATGGCCTACTATGCCTGGAAGCTTCCTCTTAGTGAAAAAGGAGCTTATCGAGGAACATCCCGAAATCGTTGCTAAGTTAATTAAGGTCACAATAAGGGCAACGAGGTTCATTGAAGAGGATCCTCAAGAAGCAGCGGCCATAGTAGCTAGTAGGCTTGACATAAGCGTTGAAGATGCACGTGAGTCGATGAGATGGCTCGATTATCAAAACGCTATAAACGCAACTCTAATTGATAGATACGTGGATCTGATGGTTAAGTATGGTGCGCTTGAAAAACCTATAAACGTAAGCAATTTCGTTAATACCACATTATTATCGGAGTTAAAGGGCTAATCATGAGACTATACAGTAAATACCTAAGAATTGAACTAATATCCATAGTAACCTTCTTTACATTATGGGAGCTAGCCGGCCAGCTCAGTATAGCGCCTAAATACCTCTTCCCTCCCTTTAGCGAAACCTTGAGAGCGCTCTATAGCTTAGCTATAACTGGTGAGCTTGGATCGAATTACCTAGCGACCTTAACGAGGGTTTTAATAGGCTTAAGCTTAGGCTCAGGGTTAGGCATACTGTTAGGCTTGGTGATAGCGTACCATGAACTCAGCTATAGAACGTTCTTTCCAATAATCACGCTGTTGTATGCTGTGCCGGCCGTTGCGTGGATACCTCTTTTCATCATATGGATCGGTTTAAACGAAGGGCTACCGATAGCGGTTATTTTCATGTGCAGCTTCGTACCGATGATCTACATTACGTTAACTAGCGTTAGAAGCTTAAGCCCGAGCGTTGTAAAAGTCGCTCAAACGTTGGGAGCTCACGGCTTTAAACTGATATTCCATGTCTTCCTACCTCAAGCTTTACCCTCGATACTTTCTGGCCTTAAAGTAGAAGCTGGGATGGCCTGGAGATCTTGTTTCGTAGTGGAAATGGTAGCGATGTCATCGGGTCTAGGTCTACTAGCTATGGAGGCACAAACGATTTTGAGGGTAGATATAATACTTGCTGTAATATTAATATTGGCGGCCTCAAACTACGCCTTCCAAATGATTTTCGAAAAGATTGAAGTTAAAATGCTTAAGGAAAGGGGGTATTTGAAGTAATGCCTAAGATAGAAATCCGGAATATCTCGAATTACGCTTTAGATCGCGTAAGCTTAGAGGTCGACGATAGAGAACTAATGGTAGTCCTCGGTCCATCAGGAGCAGGTAAAACTACGCTTTTAAATGCTGTAGCGGGCTTAACGGAGTACGAGGGCTCCATACTTTTCAATGGAGCTCCTGTCGATAACCTTAAGCCTCATGAGAGGAACATAGGTTACGTACCTCAAGATCTAGCTCTCTTCAACCACTTAAACGTTAGGGAAAACATAGCCTTCGGCCTTAAGATGAGAGGGTTAAGCGAGGCCGAGATCTTTGAAAGGGTCGATAACGTCATGGAGATGTTAAACATTAAGCATTTAGCAGATAGGTATCCATTGAAGTTAAGCGGAGGAGAGCAGCAGAGGGTTGCCATAGCGAGGGCTATAGTTTTAGAGCCGAAGGTCTTACTGATGGACGAGCCGTTTAACAACTTAGATACCTCTTTGAGGAAGCGCTTGAGAATGGAGCTGAAAATGCTCCAGAGGAAGCTGAACTTAACGACGATATTCGTAACACATGATTTAATTGAAGCGGAAGAGCTCGCTGATAGGGTAGCGGTTATGGTTAAAGGAAGGATAAAGTGCGTAGGATCTTTTGATGAGGTGCTTTACAATAATGCCGATCCAGCTGTGAGAGAAGTCCTTGGAAATCCAAATGTCTTAAGCTGTAATGGCTTCAAGCTGGTACATGAAGGCCTAGCTGAGGTAAAATGCGGCAGGTTAAGACTTCTGGTGCCTTACGACGGCGGAACTATAATCGGAGTATCCATACCGCCGGAGAAGATAGTGTTAACTAAAGGAGAGCTGGGCTTCAAAGGGAAGTTCAACTTGTTTAAGGGCGTTATTAGAGACGTTATTGAGGAAGACGTAATGTACAAGATAAGGGTAGAAATAGAAGGGTTAGAAGTACAATGCCTCCGTTCCAAGTCCGATCCGCAATTTACGTTTAAAGTAGGAGAAAGTGTTTACGTTAAGATTCCTATAAAGTACATTAGGGTTCTCACAACTGCTAAGTAGCGTTAAGGCGACAAGTTATCAGCAGCTATTACCTGTCCTACGGCTATTCCTCCATCTCCTGGAGGGGAATATCTAGGCAGTTTAATTGCCACCTTTCCCAATACGTCTTTCATTCCCTTTCTTACGATCTCATTAACGGCGGCTCCTCCAGAGACATAAACTACGTCTTCCACACCTTCATTTAATAGGATCTCGCCTAATCCTCTGCCTATCGCATATAAGTAAGCGTAAGCAAGTCCTTCCCTACTTTTCCCCTTCTTAACGCCTTCTATTAGCTCAACTAAGAGCTTGCCCGTTAGTAAAACGTTTTCCTTATCTACCTGAGGTTTAAACCTTATCCCTTTATCTACCGCTACCGCTTCGAGCTTAATAGCAGGCTCTCCGTCGTAGCTTCTGTAATTACATATACCTAAAATCGAGGATGCAGCATCCAAAGCCCTTCCTAAACTGCTCGTCTTAAGACCTCTGCCTTTCCTTAGCTCTAACTTCAATAGCTCTAACTCCCTTCTCCCATACTCGAAAAGATCCTCTCTCAAACCGATCTTCTCCAGCTCTCTAAACGCGTCCTCTCCTAACTCGGTATAGGCCATAGAGTACGCCATTCTGAACGGAAATACCGTATCCCTATCTCCTCCAGGAGTTAAATGCTCCTGAAGATGCCCTATCCTTTTAAATTCCTTTAAATTAAATTCCAAAACCTCTCCTCCCCACAAATTCCCATCCGAACCGTAGCCTAGCCCATCTATGGCTACTCCTATCCCCTCCTCTTCTCCATGTTCAGCTAAAACCGATAAGAGATGGGCCCAATGATGCTGAACTTTAACGATTTCAAGACCCTTTTCCCGTGCCCAGAGTTCAGCGAGTTTCCCGCTTGCATACCCGGGATGTAGATCTACGGCGATAACGCATTCTTCTGCCCGTATCCTATAGTTATCCATTAAGACCTTGAGGTACCTATCTAGCTCCTCTAAGTTAGTTGCATCATCGACATCTCCTATGTACTGTGTTAAAACTATCTTGTCTCCAAAACCTAAAGCTCCAGCGTTTTGAATTTCAGCACCAAACGCTACTACTTTCCTTCTCAAGGGCTTCCTTAACTTAAGCCAAGAGGGGGCATATCCTCTCCCCCTCCTAAGAAATAGAGGTCCACATTCACTGAGCCTAACAACGCTATCGTCTACTCTATTAACGATCTCCCTATTATGCAATAAGAAGAAATCAACGATACCCTTAAGCTCTCTAAGAGCGTCCTCATTTTTAATGACCATGGGCTTTCCTATAGGGTTTCCACTTGTCATTATAGCTACTTTAAGCTTTTCTAAGATCATGTAATGTAATGCGGTGTAGGGCAGAAAGGCTCCGATATGTCTAAGGCCAGGAGCGATGTACTTGCTTAGAACGCCCTTCTTTTCTTCCAAAAGTACGATAGGCCTTTCCTTAGAGATCAGCAACTTCTCCGCATCTTCGTTTAACAAAGCGAACTCTTCAATCACTTTTAGATTTAGAGCCATAACTGCGAATGGTTTTTCCGGCCTCTTCTTCCTCTTCCTTAGTTTGAGAACGACGTCATCGTCATAAGCATCGGCCGCTATATGAAAGCCTCCAATTCCCTTTATCGCTACGATCTTACCTTCTTTAATTAGCTTAGCGGCTTCGTCTATGGGATCTTTAACATCTACCTTACTTCCAGAGTTATCAACGAGCCATAGGGAGGGACCACATATCGGACAGCTTATTCCTTGAGCGTGAAACCTCCTAGTATTTCCCGGATCTTCATATTCCTCCGTACATTTTGGACATAGAGGAAAATCTACCATAGCGGTATTTTCCCTATCGTAAGGAGCCTTGTACATCATGCTAAATCTAGGTCCACAGTAAGCGCAGCTATTGAAGGCATATCTATACCTCCTATCTTTTGGATTCAATACTTCCTTTAAACATTCATCGCAGATCGATAGATCTGGAGGGATAACGCTCTCTAAGTGCTCGGATACGTCGCTAGTCAAGATCTTGAAGGAGGAGTAGCCTCGTGGTCTTACGTAATCTACGACCACCTTCTCGATAATAGCTGGAGCAGGCTTTTCCCTTTCCATTCTACTTACAAATAGCTCGATATCTCCGCCCTCTACCCATATTTCAACAGCGCTACCCGATATGTTCTTTACGTAGCCCTTCAAGCTCATCGAGGTAGCTAACCTGTAGATAAAGGGCCTAAATCCAACTCCTTGAACTACGCCCATTACCTTTATCCTTGCGGCCTTCAAACCGCTTTTCGCTCACCTCATTAGCTAAAATACGTTTCTAAAAAGTTATTAAGCTTCTACGTTACTACGTTAATCCATGTCTTATGAGGAACATAGAGCTAAAGCGGCCGAATTTAAAAAACGTTTAAACTTCGTCATTATTACGGTTAGTACGTCGAGATTCCACTCTTCTGAAAAAAGAGACGAAAGCGGGGAAATAGCGAAGAAGATCATTATGTCTAAAGATCACAAAGTTGTAGGGAGATGGTTAGTGCCGGATGATGTGGTAAAAATAAGGAGAAAGGTCTTACAGGCTATGGACGATCCAAAAGTAGACGTCATAGTAATCTCAGGCGGTACGGGTCCTTCTAAGACCGACGTAACTGTAAAGGCCGTATCGCCATTACTGGATAAGGAGCTTCCCGGATTTGGAGAGGCCTTTAGAATTGAAGGCTACAAGGAGATAGGAGCTCCAGCTCTATTATCGAGCTCTATGCTGGGCATTGCAAACGGAAAGGTGATCGTATGTCTTCCAGGTTCTCCCGATGGCGTTAAATTAGGCCTTAACCTCATCATCGACGAACTTCCTCATATAGCCTATCTCTGCTCTCCTTAAC
>CAYQTV010000062.1:0-5682 GCA_964420525.1 uncultured Nitrososphaerales archaeon
ATTTAGAACGAACGGCACGGTCCTTCCCTCTCCCTTCTCATCTAGAGGTAAGGACGACCCGTTTTTAATTAAGCCGGATGTAATGATTTATGGGGAAGACGTACCGGCGTTAACTAAGAAAGGAATAGCCCTGCTTTCAGGTACTAGTTTATCCGCTCCCCAAATTTCAGGAGCTTTAGCTCTCTTGATAGAGAAGTACGGGAGGTTAAGCTTAGCTAAGGCTCTTTCTTTACTCATGCTATCATCCCAACCCTTACGTAGAGATCATAAGCCCTATCCTCCTTACGTTCAAGGAGCTGGATTGGTGAACATAACTAAAATGCTTGCCCTCCCCTTCTATCTAGACCCTCCATATGCTATATTATATCCCTCACCTACGGAGGAAGACGAGGTTATCGTTAAGATAGTTCCATTAGGCGAGTATAGAAGAGTTGAGATCGAGGGAATTCTCAACATAACTATCTTATCTAGAGAGAGTTTTAGCATTAAAGCCAACTATAGCTCCGGCGGCTACTACTACCTAAAGGTGAAATGTGAAAGTATTGAGGCAAATTACTTGGTAAAGGTGGTACCGTCCAACTTAACTATAAGGGTTAAGGGAAACTACGTCCTCTTGAGTAACTTAGAGAACGGAACGAAGGTTAAAGTAAAGGTGATAACGCCTAGTGGAGATGTTGAGGAAGTAGAAGGATACGCGCCTAAAGTAGGACCGATAACCTTTCCTGAGAAAGGAGAATACTGGATAACCGCGGAGTCAGAAGGTCAGAAGGGCTATCTCAAATATTGCCTTCAAGCCATAGAAGTGGAGATCGAAAACCCTCCCTCTTACTTACCGGCTTATCTCTTTACCTTCGTATCGATATACGCCTTAGCTATTTGGGCACTTAAGATTAAAGGCCGAGGATCACGCGAGGCTTCTTCTTCCTAAGGAGGTTTATCCTTTTAAGAACGCCTTCCCTGATCTCCTCGATGCTCTTGAACTTCCTCACTATCTTCCCCTTAACGATTAACGGCTTGAGCAAGGGCTCATACCCCTCAGGAGGTTTAACTCCCGCTGGAAGTAGTAGATCCGTAAAAGTATCCCAATTCCTATAAACCTCTTTCTTACCCGATAGATCTCCTCTCTTGGCTTTAGGCTTCATCACCCCATCCTCCTCTACTTCAACCACCTTCATATTGAAGTCTATAGTTGGAGCGTCTGAAACGCTCGTCCCCACTCCGAAGCCATCTACTACGTCCTTAAGCTCTACGATCTCCTTTTCATCTATCCCTCCGGAAATGAATATCTTCACCCTCTTCCCTCCTCTGATGTTAAGTTCCCACCTTACTTCTTCAATTATCTTCTTCCACTCTCCCCTCCTCGTACTAGGCGTATCTAACCTTATCCCATAGAGCTTATCTCCTAAAGTCTCCCAAGCCATTATAGCCTCGGTTTTCTCGTCGTAAAGCGTATCGGTTAAGGCAATCCTAGGCACGTCTGGAGGAACGGCTTCATCAAAGGCTTTCCACGCATCTTCCTGTCTCTTAAAGCAGAGTATGAAGCTGTGGGGCATCGTTCCGGATCCCTTTATTCCTATTAATTTCGCTCCCAGTACGTTGCTTACCCCATCGAATCCAGCTATATACGCAGCTCTTTCAATTAAGGGAGCTAAAGCTGGATGAGCCCTCCTAGTACCAAAGCTTAAGAGTATTTTATCATCTCCGGCTAAAAGCCTAATCCTAGCGGCTTTAGTCGAATATCCGCTTGAGGAGCATAAAAAGCCTAAAATCGTAGTTTCAAACCTAGCGAGTTCTGCATATCCTCCCTGAATTCTCATGACCGGCTCGTATGCGGCCGATTCCTTTGAAGTTAAGAACACCTCTCCTTCCTCCATAGCCCAAACGTCTACCGGTAAACCGGTTAGTACCTTTGCAACTTCGTATATACCTGTTACAATCCCCCATTCATCCGGGTACGGCACCCTTCTAGTGTATATCTCCATCGTAACCTTGGGGTTTATTCCTAACTTTCTAAAAGCGAGCTCCGTATTTATAAAATAGTAATCTGTAACGTTCCCCTCTTTTATCTCATCCTCTCTAGCAATCCAAAAAAACCTATCTGGAAGATCGTTCATCCCATAGAAGTTTAGAAAGCCTTAATAAAAACTATTTGCTCTCTTTCATATTTCATAAATAAAAAGTAATAATAGCCCTATTAGAATTTGTGAAAAATGGCAATTTGAGACGCCTTCTTAACATCCTAGTTACTTTTCGCAGGATCTAAACGATGTTCTACATCCTCTTTCCTAAAGAACGAATAGAAGATCAAGACCGCTACGGCGTAGAGAGAGGAGGTTAGTAGAGGAGGAAGTTCAACCCATTTCTCCAATAGAATTCCTCCTATGAACGTACTACCGCTATTCGGTAAATTCCAAGCTAAGTTAATTAAGGACATGAAGGTAGCCCTTTCTCCAACGGCTATCCTCTCCATAATGAACGCTTCAATTAATGGAGATGAGACGTTCATTAACACGTATCTCATAATGAAGAACAAGCCCGCTAATAAGAAGCTCCTGCTCGCTACTATACCTAGTAGTAAAGCTATAGCGATGACTTCAACTCCCACTATCGTTCTCACCTTCCCCTTTACCTTCCCCATCTCGTTAATGTAGATGGAAAGAAAGGACATGATTAAAGAGCCAATTCCAGATAAAGGACCCATAAATTCAGGCCCTACTCCGAACTTCAAGTAAAAGTAAACGTTGAAGATCGGGATAGTTAGTCCAGCCCCGAATCCAATTAGTAAGTTTACCAGCCCTAACCTCCACAAAAGCCTCCAAGAAGTTATTCTCCATTCCCTTCCAGCCTTCGCTTCTCGTTTCTCCTTAAGCAGAGGGGTCAGGAAGACCATTCCTATTGAGAATATAAGCGCTATAAAGTAAAGTGGATATCTGTAGCTCTCTATTACGCCTACCCCTAACTTTTGTAGATATGGAGGTATAAACCCTAAAAAGCTACCGAAGGCTATCAGCATATTGTTTAGGAAAAATGAGAAAGTGTATGCATCCGACAGCCTTTCCTTTCGCTCAATATCGGCAATTAAAGCCGATAGGGCGGCATGAGACGACCATCCTAGACCCATGAAAAGCTGTGCTATTGCCTGATGGAGAAAGGAGCTCGAAGATGCTATAATGAACAAAGCGATTACTTCCGATAAAGTGGATATGAATACCATTTTCGCTCTTCCTATTTTATCGGCTATTATCCCAGAGGGTAAAGTGAGGATGGCCGAAGTAACCCCTCCTATGGTAAAAAGAGCTCCAATTTGAGAGGGATAAAAGCCTAGTTCAAGGAGGTAGAACTGGATAATTACGAAGTATAAGCCCATCACAAAGGAGGACAAGCTCGAATATACGAAAACCAGCTTTAAACGGAAGCTATATCCATGTATCCTTAGTGAAGTAGGGAGCTTAACCTCCAAGCATCGTATTCCCTCACTTCTATCTATATATAGCTTATAACCGCAATTTCTCAAATACTCAGAAATCAATATTTACCCCTTATTCTTATGGTATCGGAATGATCGTCTCCATAACTCATAGGTCGGACTTCGATGGGATAGCGAGCGGAGCTTTAATCGTTAGATATGCTGCATTTCGTAAGAGGTCTCTATTTTTAGTGTACTTAAAGGACTACGGAGATAAGGAAAACGTAATTGAGGAAAGTCTATTCAAATTAACGAACTGTAAGTTATACATAGCCGATCTATCTACTTCATTTAAACATTTTAATGAAGTAGTTAAAAGGATTGAAAGGCTGAGATGTTGTGAAATATACTGGTTTGATCATCATCCGACTAGCAATGAGAACTTAGGTAAATTGAAGGAGCTAGGGGTTGAGCTGGATGTAAGGCCGGGTTTTCCATCATCCGCTACCATTGTGTACGAGAACTTATATTTAAAGAATGGAATTGAGGATGAAGTAGCGAAGAAAATAGCCGATTACGCAGATGATATAGATAGCTGGAGGTTAAGCATGCCGCTATCGAGAGATATAATGGATCTAGTTGCTTACTATAAGTATCTAGATGAGGCTAACCCCTTACAACCTCATTTAAAGTCATATTTGCTCTACCTATCCGGCTTAAAGGACCAAAACCTCGTAAGAGAGCAGCACAAAGCTCATATTGAAATATACAGGAAGCTGAAGGATAGAGCTCGAGAAGTGATTTCTCGAACTGTCGAGGTCTTCGAGATTAACGGCATAAATTACGCTATATGCTATGCGCCATGTTACATATCTTCCTCTCAAGCGGCTGAGTTCGTTCTCGACTCGGTTAAGGCTCAAGTAGCTATAGTCGTAAAGGAGGAAGGAACGGGAAGCATTAGGAGGAGGGGAGATGTAGACGTATCTAAGATAGCAAGGCTATTTGAAGGAGGAGGACATCCATATGCCGCTGGTATGAGGTTAAAGGAGGGTAAAATCGATCTCGTAGAGTATCCTAAGTTCGTCGAGCTAATTAAGGACAAGTTAAGGGAGCTTCACCTTTAAATAGCATAGCGATCAAGCTATAGAAGACATGGTATTAGTTAAGGTCTTGAGAGTAACGAGTATAACCGATCCCGTAACCGGTTTACCCGGTAGACAAGTAGAGCTCGTTGAGTATAGGCAAACGAGACAAGGTCCTATTAGGACTTTCGGAGAAGAAGGCGCGCTCGTTCAAAATATACTAACTCAATTACAGTCAACGGGGTTAATTCCTCCGATAAGGGAGATGACGGTCCCCAAGATCATCCTGTATTTAAAGGAAGACGAATATAGCATGTTGGGAGTGGACTTCGATGTTAACGAAATATACGAGGTAACTATGAAGAACGGAACCATCTCATTTAAGAAGGTAGAGACTGAAAGGTGAACTTCTTTAAAACCCTAAACTTCAAGGAATACATAGTTGTGATGTAGTAAAGGTAAATTTCAGCCCTCTTGAAGATCCCTGTTGAGAATATCGAGCACGTTCTAAGAACGCCAGAGTTGCCCATCTTGGAAGTTCCGTACAAACCTAGGCTTTTAACGTTGAAGGATGGAAAGAAGATGGTAATCAGGAGAGCTACTTTTGACGATGTTCCAGTTATGCTAGAGACCTTAAAGCCGGTAATTGAAATAGCTAAGGACTTTTACGACGTAGTAGGAGCTAGAACTATGTGAAGATACTACGATGTTACGGGGAGAGGGCGAAGGATCACATAGCCTTAATTGGGGTTACAGATGAGGAGCCTGCAACTATAGCGAACTACAGGCTTTACAACGAGAAAACAGCCATCAGTTTACATACCATTACGTTCGTAAGAGGAGCCGAAGTAGGAGCTGCGATATACTTAGCTAAGTAGAGGACGCCTTCGATGTTAGACACGTAGAAGAATGGTGGGCTACGTACGAAACCGGATTTAGGTATTGGTGGAATGAAGCTAGGCAATTGCAGAAGCCTTATCTCGAAAATACAACATGAGCTAAGAGGAGCGAGGGTGTTCTACAATACGAGGGAACAGTGGCAGAGATGGGTTAGAGCCTTCGCTTTAGAGAGGCTGGGAACAGGCTCGTTCCTCAAGAATTGCTAGAAGCAAGTAAGAAGATTAGGAAAGCCGGAAAAGATCGTAACTCAGTAATATCTTTTTAACATTTTAACTTAGTTTTTATTTCATGTAT
>CAYQTV010000062.1:5692-6213 GCA_964420525.1 uncultured Nitrososphaerales archaeon
ACTAAGCTCTCGCTTTCGGGCTCTATCTCAAATTCCTTAGCTAAACGAACCACGATCATCTTCTCTATGATAATAGCTGCTTCACCGTATATTTCTCTCAAAAAGCTGGAAAATTCCTCTGGCCTAACGGGTATATCTTCGAACTCAATACCCTTTTTGGATAGGTAAAACTTCAAAACATTACGAACGTTAGTCCCTAAAGAAGAAAGAACCTTATCAACGCATTTGACGATGTCATTATTTGTAGATTTAACCAATACAAACTCGTAATTATGAAATTTATATTTAAGGCTTTCTCTCAAAAAATTAGAATAAATTCGATTATTTGGGATAATTTAAGATCAGATATGCTGGAAAGGAAGTAATTAATTGTAATTTTTCGCTAATTATGATTAAGTACGATCACTGATCTATCTATTAAAGATTAAAAATTAAGGAACGCGTCTATTGTACCCTTACCTTATACGTCGCGGAAGCTCCATCGCTAGTTACTACCTTTACTATTACCCAATCCCCCGAAT
>CAYQTV010000063.1:0-1453 GCA_964420525.1 uncultured Nitrososphaerales archaeon
ACCCAACACGTACCATATTCTAAGGAGTAAGCCGTTAATAGGATATTCTGTACAGCGGCAGCGGTATCTTGAATGCAGTACAGAGTTCTCCCTCTGCTTCCATAAGACATCTCCGATTCGTACTCGTTAGCGCAAACAACCACTACAACAGGAACTTCGGTAATGAAGTACTGTCCTAAAGCGGCCTCAGCTAGTAAATCCTTCGTCTTTTCATCCTTTACTACTATAAATTCCCAGGGCTGTACGTTGCCGGCTGAAGGCGCCCAAATAGCGGCTTCTAAGATCTTTTTGAGGTCTTCTTCGGGAATGGGGTCGGGCAGATATCTCCTTATGCTCCTCCTACCCTTTATCGCTTCAAATACGTCCATACTAATACGTATGGAAAGGGCCTTTAAAAACCGTTAAGACGAATTTAAAACTTTCTAAGCAGTATGAAGCTTAAAGTCGAACAGCAGAGGAGCATAATGAAGGAAGTCGTTAGTATGAGAGGAGGGTGTACGGAGTAGAGAAAGCCTCCTAGGTAAGAACCTACGGCGCTTCCTAAATAAAAGGAGACATTTAACATTCCTCCCGCCCTTCCTCTCATATTCTGTACCGTAGTTTTAGCTATCAAAGCGTTTTCGACTGATATTATAACGGCTACAGCTAAGTTAAACAACATCATTGAGGCGATCAAAATGAGAAATCTATTTGTTAAGAATAGAAGAGGGGTTAATCCAGCTAAGAATGTCGAAATAGAGTATAGAGTGGCAGGCCTGTACTTCTTCGTAGCTTCAATTACTAATGGAGAGAGGAAGGTAGAGAGAGTTGAAAGGGCTAAAACTAAACCCCATTGAGTAAAGGTCGCGATCTTAGCGTATCTTACGACGTATAAAACCGCGAAGTAGTAGAACATAACGGTTCCGGAAATCAACAGTGTAGCTCTCAATACGATGAGCGTCTTAACCGCTGAGCTTAATTTCAAGAAATCCCTAAATAGGAAGACATAGGCTCTTCCCGCCTCCTTTAAACCCACCCTCTTTCTCTCTAGCAGCGTTTCAGTTAGGAACTTCCACCTAGGTATCGATATCAGTACAGCTACCAATCCCCCAACGAGGAAGCCGGCTCTTAAACCATATATTCCGTATTGATCTCTAACTATCCCTCCAATTAAAGAGAAGAGGTCGTAAGGTACAAACTCGATTATCGTTAACAAGGCAAAGGTCTTAACGAGTAGAAGAGGAGGTAAAACGTCCATGAATATTGCGTTAAAAGCTGGAAAGTAAAAGTAGGAAATGCCTTCGCAAATAGCGGCTAAGCTGAGGCTAAAGAAATCGCTAGCGATTGAGTAAAATACCAGCGAAAGGCCGAAAATAAGCGTTCCAAGCCATACTGGCGTTTTTCTCCCTAGGTTATCGGCTAGGAAACCTCCTAATATCAATTACTAACTTGATCCCCTTCTCCTTAAGTATAC
>CAYQTV010000063.1:1463-6133 GCA_964420525.1 uncultured Nitrososphaerales archaeon
TGGACGCTACGTACCCGGCTATCAACGCGCTGTTGGTTATAGAAAATATGTATTCAGATAGAAATGGATAAGCAATGCCGGAGGAGGCGTTTACTAGGCAAGCTGTGACAAGCAAGATTTTAACGTTTAAGTGTAAGCTCTGGAGATACTGAGTGAGGCTCTTAATCGTCAAAGCTCACATCCGTTCGATAATATCGAAAAGCATGGATAGAGGAACGCTTCCCTTATAGAGAATTAGATCGTGAAACCATCTATCTGAATACCTTCCTTTTAACACGTTCCTCGCTTTATCCTTTAACTGCTTTATCATCGCCTTTCCTAGGTAGTAACTCATGGGATATCCAGGAGCTATTATATACCTCTTCACTTCAGCTCTAGCTGCTTCCTCGGATATTCCCGTTTCAGAGGCTAAGAACTTAACGGCATCCTCCATCGCTATCTCTCCTACCGATAGCTTTACGTCTAAAATCACCCTTACAGCTCTCCATAGAGCGTCTATAGCTTGTACTAGCTTGCCCTCAGCATCCGCATAAAAACCCAACCTTTTCATCTCCTCTTCACAGTAGAAAGCCCATCCCTCGATGGATTCAGTAGGCTGGCATAGAAGTCTAATTGGCCTAATCTTGGAGAACATACACGTGAGTTGGAGGTGATGGCCAGGGTAAGCTTCATGAACTAAGGTATTTGCTAAGCAGCTATAACAGGCCTCCTTCAACATCTCCTCTCTTTCCGATGGCGTTATCATGTACAATCCGAGCTTATACTCGTCGAAGGGAGCGGGAGGGATGTAAGCCGCAAAAGGTATCGTATGTCTCAAATATTCTGGCGTTTCCACTATCTTAACCTCCTCCCTATCCGGTAAAGTAGCGAAGTCTCTAGCTTTAATGAACTCCTTAGCCTCTTTTAGTAGCTTTGAGACGTATTCTTTTACCTCGCTATAACTCTTGGGATGATGGGATTTGACTAAGTTTAGCGCCTCTAGGTAATCATCATTTCCTATGATTTCAATAGCTAGCTTTCTCGCCTTCTCCTTTTCACGCACAACTCCACGTTCTCCAAGCTTTATTACATCGTCTATACTAGCGTTTATTCTTCTAACTCTCAAGAGCTCTTCAAAAGCCTCCCTACCTATGTAGTACCTTTCACTAGACTTAGGAAGGATTTCCCTCTCAAGCCATCCCCTGTAATCCTTAATTGCTTTTATGACCTCTTCAGCTTCTCTCAACTCTCCTAAGCACTTAGCTTTATACGTCTTTTCTAGACTAGCTATTAGCGAAGGTAAACCCGAAACCTCCTCTATCGCTATCTCTACGTACGGTTTAACAGGTTCTTCGATCTTTTCCTTAGATTTTTCGAGATATTCGAGGGCCTTTTCAAGCCTAGATTTAATAGCGTTAAATCTCTCCTCTAAGGGCCTCGTCTCCCTTTGAAATAATAGGAAAAGCGAATCTCCTAGTTCCGAGGGAGCGCGAGGATATTTCCTCCAAAACTGTAGCTTTTCCCTTCTGAAGATCTCATTATCTATAAAGTACAGGGCTAGCTCCCTATCTATACGATCTTCGAGATCTTCCACATCCACTTTTTCAAACCTTCTCCTATATTCCTTCAACATCTCTATTTTCTCAAGCTCCGATTTCTTGGAGGGATCTGGAAGCAGTGGATCGTATTCATGAAGCCCTAGCCAAGTTCCCCATATCGGCTCTCTCTTTACGATTTCATTGAAAAATTCATTTGCCAGTAAACTGAATTCTTCCATACATATCTTGAGAAAGGATTAATATAAAAAAGTATTAAACGTCTAAACTACTTTCTCCACTAATCTCCTTCTCCTTAGGATAGAGTAGACTATACTTAGGAACTCGTCTCTGCTTATCATGCCCTGAGCTAAGGCCGTATCGCAATCCACACCGGTTCTCCGCTCTATCTCCTTATCTATTTCCAACCTATCTTCATGGGTTGTTTGCCAATACAGCCCTAATTGCTTAAGCCATTCGCGAACTAATATGCTCATTAAGGTCTTCTTATCCTTAACAATTATATATGGTTTTTAATAGGAGAAGGCTTACTTGCTCTTTACGAGAGGACCGCCTACTTATAGGTAATCCTCAAGCTTAGCGTCGTAGAATTCGGCTCTCTTAAACTTGTCCCTTTTATCGAACGGTACCGTTGCATCTATCCCAATTTTCGTTCTTATTCCCTCTTCAGTTATCGGTATAATCTCATGGCTTCGGGCTCTTCCGAAAATTAAGAGGTCTTTCTCCGCGTCAAATCTCGTCGCTATAGCCCATTCAACGTCCTCTAGGTTGTATATATCTATATCATCATCTACTACTATTACTATATCGACCTCCCTCATAGCTCCGAGTACGGCATGCATTATATTTCTTTGAAGGCCTTCGTGATCTGGATGTTCTTTCTTTACCTGTATAATAGCATGATGCCTACATAAGCTACCTGGAGTTAGGTATACTTTCTTCACTATAGGGCTTACAGCCCTAGCTGCTTTATAAATAGCGTACTCTCCTTGAACTCCTCTCAAGATATGGCTCTCGGTTCCTCCTATAATAGCGTAGTAAATCGGGTTATTCCTAAAGGTTATAGCGCTTACGTAGAATATGGGAGCTGGCGAAACTACCGAGTAAGTTCCTGGATATTCTTGGAAAGGCCCTTCCATCTCAAACTTTCTAGAAGTAAGCTTTCCTTCTAAAACGAACTCCGAGTGAGCTGGTACGTAGAGGTCAACGGTTTCAGCTTTAACGAGCTCAACGGGTTCTCCTAGGAAGCTTCCAGCTAATCCGAACTTATCCGATTTAAGTTGAACCTTGCTGGTAGCCGCTAGAAGCAATAGAGGGTGGACCCCTATAGCTACGGCAATTTCCAAATCCTTCTCCATTTTAGCGGCTTTCTCTAACATCATTCCAAGCCTTCGATTCTTATCTATGTGCAACAATGCTTTATTCTTCCCCACCACGCAAATTCTGTGAACTGAGAAATTATACCATCCCGTTTCCGGATCTTTCGTTATCGTAATTCCTCCAGTTATGTAACGTCCAGCATCTCCGTAAGCAGCGTGTATTACAGGTAGGTATTTTAAGATATCTACTTCATCTCCGGTAACTACGTTCTCCTTGCATGGTCCTGAATTTACTTTCTTAGGTAAAACGTCTCTTTGATAAGCCTCTTCTAACTTATGTATGAGGTTCATAGGATCTGATGGATCGATTCCCAGAAGTAGGGATAAAAACCTCCTATTGCTTAACATGCCGGACAAGACTGGTACGCTGTATCCCTTTACCTTCTCGAAGTAAACTACCTTTTTACCGTCCAATTTCTTGTAAACTCCAGCAAGCTCGTACTTCCAATCGACTTCCTTCCTTATTACCTGTACTTCATTAGCTTCTTTAAATAGCTCTAAAGCGCTTCTTAAGTCCTTCATCGCTCTACTCTACAATACCATATTTTTAAAAAGCTCGCTTAACAATGTGCAACTTCGTTAAAAGATAGAAATATTTACCTACTAACCTTTTTTAGAAGAGAGTATGCGAATAAAAACGCTAGTGGTAGGCACCCTTTACACTAACTGTTACATAGTATCCGAGGGAGACGAAGCCTTTATCATAGATCCAGGTGCTGAAGCGGATTACATCTTAGAGCAAGTAAAAGGGCTTAAGGTTAAAGCCATTTTAGCAACGCATGGACACTTCGATCACATATTAGCCGTTGAGAGGCTTAAAAGGGCCCTTAAAGCCCCCTTCTTAATCCATCCAGCCGACGGATGGATAATGGAGGAGTCCTTAAAGTGGATAAATCCTCCTAGACCAGCTCCTGGGATAGATGCGCCTCTAATCGGAGAGCTTGACCTTAAAGGCCATAAATTCGAGGTAATCCATACTCCTGGACATACCCCGGGAAGCGTATCGATATTAGTAGATAATGAAATATTATTTTCAGGAGATACGCTTTTCCAAGGCTCGGTAGGGAGATATGACTTTCCAGGAAGCTCGTTTGAAGATCTGAAGAAGTCGATTAAGAAGTTAATGGAGCTCCCCGATCACGTAAAGGTATATCCAGGCCATGGAGGAGAAACGACGATAGGAGATGAAAGAAGGGAGAATTGGTTCATTATTACTTATCTTCTATAAGCTTAAATACGGAAATTTAAACAAAGAGGATATGGAAGGATCTCTTTTAGCAAAGAATTATTTAGCTAGATCTTCCGCTAGAGTATTAGATGCTAAAAATGCCCTGAGATCCGGCGCTCGATCCTATAGCCTTAAGTACTGTAAGGATGCGATTGAGCTCATAATAAAGGCCTGTCTTACCTTTAAAGCCATACCTTGCGAAGGGAAACTTGAAGATATAATCGAGGAAAATAAGGAAGCTTTGCCGGAACAGCTTAGGGAAGTAGTGGATAAGGCTTTATCCCTACTAAAGAACTTAAGGGAAGAACAGAT
The DNA here is from genome assembly GCA_964420525.1 of uncultured Nitrososphaerales archaeon. Lineage (GTDB taxonomy): Archaea > Thermoproteota > Nitrososphaeria > Conexivisphaerales > CALBHZ01 > CALBHZ01. The sequence goes on from CAYQTV010000063.1 coordinate 5,918, forward strand.
TACCGAACAAATTAACGAGGTTGATGAATTAGGCAAACGAGCTGCTATAGTAATCCACGCATCTGAGAGAGAGCATGTATAGCTAGCGTTCTAAAAACATCCTCAATAACTCTATTAAACTCTCCACATCGTTTAACCTTACGTACTCAACTACGCTATGGGTATATTTAACGGCTACTCCTATAGCTATGGAAGGGACGTTTATCCTCTGAAAGG
>CAYQTV010000064.1:0-5962 GCA_964420525.1 uncultured Nitrososphaerales archaeon
AGAAGGGAGAGCTGGTATCCATAGTAGGTCCTTCTGGAAGCGGAAAATCAACGCTTTTGAATATGATAGGGGCTTTAGATAAACCTACTAAGGGTAGGGTATTGATCGATGGTGTGGATATAAATAGGTTAGGAGAGGACGGATTGTCTAGACTGAGAAATAGGAAAATAGGCTTCATCTTTCAGGCTTTCAATTTAATACACAGGCTTACAGCTTTACAAAACGTCGAGCTACCTCTTTACGTTAGAGGAATTCCTCGGGATGTTAGAAGGAAGAAAGCTTTAGAGATGTTGAAACAGGTAGGTTTAGAAAAACTAGCATTTAAAAGGCCTTATCAGCTCAGCGGAGGAGAGCAGCAAAGAGTCGCCATTGCTAGGGCCTTAGTTACGAATCCATCGATTATCTTAGCGGATGAACCGACCGGAAACCTGGATAGTAAGAGCGCTTCCATGGTAATGGATGTATTGGAGAAGATAAATAGAGAAGGAGGTAAAACGGTAGTAATTGTAACGCACAACATGGAAATAGCGAATAGAACGAGAAGAATGATATACTTACGTGACGGTAAGATAGAAAGAGAGGTGGTTAAATGAGAAAACCCCTTATCCTCTTAACTATCTTACTTCTACTTCCATGCTTTACCGTGAGCGCTTACGAAAGGCTAGAACTAGTTACCTATACTTGGGGAACAATAGATAATCCTATGGATGTAAGGCCAGGTTACTCTAATGTACCTTTAACTATCCTAATTCAAAACCTCTACTCACATTATATAACAGGCGTATACGCTAAGCTGTACCTTCCCCCGGGATTTCACAATTCAACTGGAGGCAATATTACCTATGCAGCGTACGGCCCTTCCCTTCCCCCGGGATCTACGGTCCCTCTCACATTTACATTAAACGTAGATTCAAACGTAAAACCGGGGAGCTATACCTTTTACATGAAAATTACCTACTACGATACCGTATATACTGAGATGGAAAGCGAATTCAATTTAACGTTGAAGGTTGAAGAACCTAAGGGAATCTCCATCCTAAGTGTAGGATGGGGGAGTCCATCTCAGCCATTAAAGCCTGTTCCCAACTCCAAATCAGTTCCCTTGTACATCTGGATAACTAATCTGGATAAGAAGCCCATCTCTGGAGTAAAGCTTGAATTAGAATTGCCTGAGGGGATCCATGGCCCTAATGGCGATAGAAATGTTACTTCAACAATTCCCGTTATAGAGGCTGGACAATCTACATACGCTACCTTCTTAGTTGATATAGACGAAAATATCCAGGTAGGAGAGAAAACGTTCAACTTAACCATAACTTATCACGATTTCTGGTTTAGCGAATATCATCAAGCAGAAAGCTTCAAGCTTAAGGTTTATCCTAAACCCGATGTGGATCTCTTTGCGGAAGAAGTGTCTGTAAAGCAGGGATCTATAGTGAAGTTAAACTTAACAGTAATGAACAACGGAGATGAATCTATATACGACGTTTTACCAAGTTTAAAGGCTGAAAGCTTAATTCCGATAAAAGTACCTACAGATTCGCTATCAGAACTTCCTCCTAAAACCTCTCATACCTTCTCATTTGAAGTATATGTACCATCGAACCTTCCTCCTAGCGTGATACCTATATCGTTTGCCGTCTCCTGCTCGAAAAAAAAAAGTTTAAACAACGTTAAATCTATGCTTACGAACGTTAACGTATTAACTAGAAGCGATCTATTGAAGGTCTCCTTATCTACTACTGAAATTAGGTACCAAAGGGAGAATGAAGTACTTTTAACGATCGTAAATACGTCGAATGAGCCGTTAAAGGATTTAGAAGCGCAACTATCCCTTCCCTCATCTATACCTATGTACATTAAGGAGGGAAGAGGACCTTGGAGGTTTAGCTATGTATCTCCTAAGAGCAATGTGTCAATGGCTTTACACATTATACCTTTTGCTCAAACCGAGACCACAGTTCCCATAACAGTTACCGTAACGTATAGGGACTCTAACGATCTATCAAGGTCTGAAGTACATACCTTACTAATCTACTTGAAGGGCTACACAGATATAGAATTAGTTAACTTAAAGATCTCTCCTCAACCAGCCTATAACGGTTCAAAGGTAATTATATCCGCTAGCTTACTGAATGAGGGAACGCAACAAGCTTACTATAGTAGGGTAAAGGTCGAGGCGAGCTACCCCTTCATAATAGTTGGGTATCCGGAAGAAAAGTACATTGGAGATCTTCCTGTGAATTCCCCTACTCCGTTTAGCTTCCAGCTTTACGTAGCTAATGATGCTAAGCCAGGCAGCTATGAGGTAAACCTGAAGTTTAAGTATACCGATACCTTGGGAAATAAACACGAAGAGACTTGGTCTATAAAAATCGATGTTACAACCGTAAGAGTAACGGAGAGCCATCGAGAACAAGCGGTTATATCGCCTTTTCTCTCCTATGAGAACCTTACGATTATAGTTTTAGTCGTTCTCCTCGTGATAACAATCATCTGGGGGTACAGGAGGGGGGAGAGGAAGGAAGAACTTGAAGTTCCTTGACGTACTTAGGTACGCATATTACGCCTTAAAGGAGAGAAAAGTAAGAAGCCTCTTAACTATACTCGGCATCGTAATTGGACCTGCTGCTATAGTAGCCTTGACCTCAACAACCCAGGGATACACGCAACATGTAGAGAACCAAATAATGAGGCTCGGAGTTACTACTATAATGGTAACGCCTCATACAAATGTTTTCAAGATAGAAGATAGGCATGTAGAGGAGATATCTAGCATCGATGGAGTGAAAGGGGTATATCCGTTCTACATAATACCGGCTAAAAGATCAACGGCAAAGGGAGAAGAATCTACTTCCGTTTTCGCTATAAATTTAAGGGAGGGGCTTAATGAAGCAGTACCTGGGTTAGAACTTGAGAAAGGAGTGTTGCCCGATCCATTCGATTACACTGGAGCGGTTTTAGGATATAGGATTGCGCATCCAAAGGAACCAAATGAAAGGAGCTACGATCTCTACGATACAATTACCTTAAAGTTCAGAACTCCAGCTAATCCCCACGGCTTTAGCAAGACTTTCTTAATAAAGGGGATATTCAAGGAATTCGGCCCTATCTTCATTTTAAATCCAGATAAAGCTATTTTCGTACCAATTGAGTCAGGAAGGTTAATTCTAGGCAGATCGTACTATACGGGCTTACTAGTGGTAGCTGAATCCTCGGATTTAGTGGATACTGTCATGGATAAGATTAAAGGTCTATATGGAAGGGATGTGGACGTAATAAGCGTAAAGGTGATAATCGACATAGCCAGGAACATTCTATCAACCGTTAACATGATTCTGATTTCTGTAGCTAGTATATCTGTATTAGTAGCTTTTATAGGAATAATGACTACCATGTTCACAAGTACCGTAGAGAGAACGAGGGAAATAGGAATCTTAAAGGCTTTAGGTTTCTCTAAAAGAGACATCATGACCCTATTTTTAGCTGAATCCACTTTAATGGGATTTATAGGGGGATTAATAGGATCTACTGCTGGAATTGGGTTATCTTACATCTTAGCTTTCTTCTTCAGGATAACACCATTAGCTAGACATGCAACTAGACCAATACAAATACAGCCTGTAATATCTCCCGACATCTTAATTTTCGCTATAGCTATGGCTACCTTAGTGGGAGCTCTGGCCGGCTTAATACCGGCGTGGAGAGCGTCTAGACTAGCTCCCGTTGAAGCCTTAAGATACGAATAATTTACCTAGCTACTCTAGCCGCTACTATTAATGGATCCCATACAGGGGAAAACGGAGGGGCGTAAGGGATATCCGCGAAGAACAGATCGTCAACTTTCATCCTATTCTGGATTGCTACAGCTAGAGCGGAGATCCTCCCCCACACCCCTTCTAACCCTATTATCTGCCCTCCTAAAACCCTCTTACTTCCCTCCTCTACTACTAGCTTTACCTTTATCCACTTAGAGCCGGGGTAGTAGTGAGCTTTAGAGCTATGCGATATGTAAACGCTTTTAACCTTAAACCCCAGTTCTCTCGCGTTCGCCTCGCTTATACCGGTTATGCCTATTTCAAGCGAGTAGAACTTAGTAATAGCCGAGCCTACCGCTCCGGGAAATCTCAAGCTTCCTCCAGCTACGTTATCTCCAGCTACGAAGCCCTCCTTATTAGCTAAGGGAGCTAGCGGCATATACGATCTTCTACCCGTGACTAAGTTCAGAACCTCTACGTTATCTCCAGCTGCGTATAGATCTTCTACTCCCGTCCACATCCTATCGTCTACGTAAATCGCTCCAGTTTCCCCTCTTCTAGCTCCGGCCATTAAAGCAAGGTCTACATTTGGCTTAACACCAATAGCTAAAATGACCGAATCGGCTTTATAGCTCCCCTTCTCAGTTTCAACGAGCACGCCATTCCTCCTTTGGGAAATATCCACTACCTTCTCTCCCTTCCTTATTTTCACTCCCCTCTTCCTCATATACTCCTCGATATCCAGAGCTACCTCTTTATCGAACATAGGCATGATCTGATCCATAGCTTCCACTAACGTTACCTTCTTCCCCAACTTCCTCAAGGCTTCGGAAAGCTCAATGCCTATATATCCAGCTCCAATAACAACGACTTCTTTATCCTTTAAAATCCTCTTTCTTATCGATACCCCATCCTCTATATGTCTAATCGTGAATACCTTTTCCACTTCTAGCCATTTGGGATTCGGGATAAGCGGTTTAGCTCCCGTAGCTATTATCAACTTATCGTAATTCACCTCTCTTTCCCTTCCATTCTTCAAAACGATAAGCTTCCGCGCCTTGTGATCTATCTTCAAGACCTTGCTATTGGTAAATACTTCTATCTTCCTCTTTTTTCTAAAAAACTCGGGAGAATACATCGTCAGTTCGCCTTTATCTTTAACTAATCCCTCTACAAAATACGGTATACCACATGGCGCATGTGATACGTAAGAAGTTTCCTCGTAAACTTCTACTTCCCAAGTAGGCTGAAGCCTTCTAATTCTAGAAGCGGCCGTCATCCCGGCCGCTCCTCCTCCCACCACCACCGCTTTCATAAGACGTTTATTGCAAAAGGGGATTAAAAACGATTTATCGAAATAGCTAAAGGCTATAAGCAATTAACGTTAAACGATAACCATGTTTGATGTATACATACCTAGTTCTTTCGATGATGCTTTAAAGTTCTTATCTCGTGAAGGACACAGAACTACTATAATATCGCACGGAACCAACCTACTGCCTAGAATAAGGGCAGGAGAGCTAAAACCGGACGTTCTCTTAGATTTATCAGGCTTCGATGACTTATTGAGATATATAAGGGAGGATGGAGGGTATATTAGGATAGGAGCTTTAACTACCGTAACGGATATTTACGAAAGCCCTGCTTTAAACGGCCCTCTCGAAGCCTTTAAACATGCGGCTAAGAAGTTCGGAGGTCCTCAAATCAGGAATATGGCTACGATAGGAGGAAACGTAGGAGCGGCCTCTAGCTCCGAGGACTTCATTCCCATACTTCTAGCGTTAAACGCTAAGGTTAAATTAACCAGCGTTTATGGAGATAGAATTTCATCTATTGAAAGGCTGATTTTAGATGAAAGGGTGATTGCGAGGAGGAACAACGAAATAATAACCGAAATTTTCTTTAGGAAACCTCCGGAAAACGCTTGGACGGCTTTCGATAAGGTAGGTAGACGTAACGCTATGTTCATAGCCTTAGTAAACATGGCCGTTTACCTACACGTAGAAAACGAAAGAATCAAAGATGTAAGGATCGCGCTAAATAGGGTTAAGAGGAAAATACCTGAGAGAGCCTATGAAACCGAGAAGTTCCTGAAAGGTAAGATCTTTACAAATGAAGTATTAGAAGGAGCGAAAGGAGTGCTAGAGCGTGAGCTTAAGCTAACGTCCGATTTCAGGGCTTCTGCCGAGTACAGAGTTGAAGTT
>CAYQTV010000065.1:0-5545 GCA_964420525.1 uncultured Nitrososphaerales archaeon
CGTCTACATTTCTAACCATCATGGCTAGCGGCGCCCCGGTCGTCCTTCCCTTATAAACTCCTGAAAGGATCTCTACTTTATCCGCTTCCCTTCTTGAGGTTGATATTTCGCTAGCAGGCCTTCTTAAATCGACGATCTTTTGTATGTCTCTTTCTGATAGCGGAAGGCCTGCAGGAACCCCATCGATGACCACTCCTATGACTTTACCATGGCTCTCCCCAAAGCTGATCATTACCAGTCTTTCTCCTAGCAGATTCCCAACCATCTTACTTACCTCTTCCCTAAGGTTTCCACCTCTCTTATTATTTTCCTTACCCTCTTTACGTTAAGGTAGTTAGGCATGTAATCTGGATGAAGGTTAGCCGATACGGCCTTCTTAAAGGCCTTCCAAGTTAAGACCTTTATTGCTACCTCCTTATTTAGATCGACTAGGAGAATTCTGTACCTCCTCACTAACTTCCTTATCTCTTTCCTAACCTTTACCCTTCCTATCCCAGTACACCTAGCCCAGTAATTGCCTTCGCTAAACGTTCTAGCTCTAGTTAAGGCTACTACGTAGATTAGGGATTTATTTCCTTCAATAGCGTACCAAAACTTGTCTCCCTTTATCGCATTTATTAGATTTTCAACGTCTCTACCGAGCTCCTTAAACTTCTTCCTTAAGCTCGATCTCCACTTCCTACCCATCTTATTTCAGCTCCGAGTTGAGAGAGATCGTCAAAGAAATTAGGGTAGGATTTGTTAATGGATCCGGGATCGCTGATTAAACATTTAACATTCAAGGAGAGGCAAGCTATAGTTAAAGCCATTACTATCCTGTGATCTCCCCATCCTTTTAAAACGCATTCCTTAGCTTCTCTAATAGGATGTACGATTAATCCATCTTCTTTTTCCTCTACTTTAGCTCCCAACTTCCTCAATTCAGACGATATAGCGGTTATTCTATCGCTTTCCTTAATTCTAGTATGCGTTACGCCAGTAATTTCTACGGGAGTTTTAGATTTAAGCCCTATTACCGCCACTATGGGGAGCAGATCCGGAGAGTTAGATAAATCGAATCTCCCTCCTACGATGTCTCTAGTTCCTAAAACCCTTATTTCATCTCCCCTTTCTATTACCTTTCCTCCAACTTCCCTAATAATTTCAACGATTTTAAAATCGGCTTGAGGAAGGCCTGGGTTTAGGCCTTTTATCGTCACATCTCCTTCAGTTAGTAAAGCTCCAACTAAGAGGAAGGAGGCTGACGAATAATCCCCAGGGACCTTAAATTTAGATGGGGAATATTCGAGGGCTTTAACGTAAAACTCCTCGTATCCTCTCCTCTTGACTTTAGCGTTAAAATAGCTCATAGTAGCTATAGTCATATCGACGTATGGTTTAGATACCAAGTCCTCAACTTCTATCAAGGTATCCTCCTTCGATACGGGAGATGAGAGGAGAAGAGCGCTTACGAATTGAGACGATAATTTACCGGAAATCCTCACCTTCCCTCCCTTTAACCTTCCTCCTCTGATTATTACGGGAGGTTTACCGTTCTCCCTCGCACTTACAGCCCATCCTCCTAGAGCGTTAATAGCGTTTAATAAAGGAGCTAAAGGCCTTCTTCTCAAGCCTTCATCTCCAGTTAAAACGGAATATCCTCCTTTAGTTTGAGCCGAAAAAGCGGTTAGGAACCTTATGGTCGCGCCGGAAAGGCCGCACCGTACTATATCGTTGGGAGCATTTATTTCCCCTCCTTTAACTATCCACTTGTTATCTTCCTCGGATAGATTAACGCCATATAGCTTTAACGCATTCTTCATTACGATTGAATCATCCGATAGGGATGGATTCTCTATCTCGCTTTCTCCATAAGCTAAGGAGCTTGCGATAAGAGCTCTTTGAGTATAGCTCTTACTTGCAGGAGCGGTTACAGAACCTTGGAGGGGTTTCTTATATTCGATTCGAACGTACCTCAATACTTGATCACTTCACATCCTTTATTCGTAGGCTTCGTAATTATGACATTGTACCTATTCCTCTTAGCTAAGCTTACAAACTCGTCCTTCAAATCCTCGTTACATAAGATAGCTATAGCCGGTCCCGTACCCGTTACGCCAGCCGCTATAGCTCCTAGCTTCATTGCTTCGTAAGATAGGGACTGATCGATGTTCTGAGCGCTAGCTGTAAGCATGCCGTTAATTACCATCGCCTCGTATATATCTCCAGATTCAATGATTTCCTTTAACTTTAGCCCAATAGGCTTAAAGACTTCGTAAGCCTTAACGTTTACTTTAGATTTAGGCAAAAGTTCAGAATAGGCTATAATTACTGAGATTTTCTCGTCTGCTTCCATCTTCTTTATTACCTTCATTTCGTAATTATCGGTTAAGACTATGCCTCCGAAGAAGGAAGCACATGCGTCATCATAAGCTCCAGTTATAGAAACGCCCGCCTCTATAGACGCTTTACATGCGGTTCTAAGAAGGTCTTCATCACTTACCCCTAAACCCTCCAATACCGCTATGGCCTTCGTTAAAGCGGACGATAAAGCACTTGAGCTTTTAAGCCCTCTAGATGGAGGAATTTCGGAATGAACCTCCACTTTATACTTCCCTTCTACGCTGTAATCTTCCTTCATTTTCAATATAACGGCTTTGATAAGCTCGTCATTTACCACATTGGAGGAATACTCCTCGCTTCTTTCAACAATAACGGATAGAGGGAGGTCTATAGCCATACTACATCCATATCCCGAGGATATAGCGTTAAGTATTGAAATGCCTGCGTGAGTTGTACACTTAATCTTCATGTCGTACAGCTCTCCTCATTACATCTCTAGGAGCTTTTAAACCAGTCCAAAATTCGAAAGCCTGCGCTGCTTGTTCTACCAATATATCTATTCCTGAAATGTAGGCTATGCCTGGCTTTGTTTTATCTAAGAAGGTACCATTTACCGAATACGCCATGTCAACAACTATCGATCTACGGACCTTATCGATCACCGATTTTAGAAAGGAAGGATCGCCGTACATTCCCATTGGAGTCGCGTTCACAAATACTTCAGGGTTAGAAACGTAATCGGCTTTTAAAGGCCTAACCGTTATCTCCACTCCTGAAAGCTTTCTCTCCAGCTCTTTCCTCAATTCTTCCGCTCTTTTCAAGGTCCTATTTAGTACGGTTATCTTCTTAAACCCCAACTCATACAAAGCATATATACATGCCTTTGCAGCTCCACCCGCCCCTAAAATTAAGGCGTTTTCAAACTCAGAAAGATGGGGTTCGAGGAGGAGTTTAAAGGCAGACCAGTCCGTGTTTGTACCGATAAGCCTTCCTCCTTCTACCTTAACCGTATTTACAGCGCCTATTTTATTTGCTACAGGATCTACTTCATCGAGCAAGGGAATTATTGAGGACTTGTGCGGTATCGTTACGTTAAAGCCTCTACATATGTACCTAAAGCCTTTAACTACGTCCGTTAACCCTCCTTCTGGAACGTCGAACGCGATATACACGGCGTTTATCCCTAGCTTCTTAAAGGCCGCATTATGTATTCTAGGAGAGAGGCTTTTAGAAACGGGATGTCCAATTAAGCCGAAAAGAGATGTCTGCTCTTTCAAGCCTTCAATACCTCTAAAATTTGTAAAGCTTCGTCCACGGTAGGTTGTCCCGGAGCGACGGCCTCTCCCGGTATGGAGGCGTAAATTAGCGGAGAGCCCAAAGCTAAAGATAGGAATCGCGTAAAGTTCCAAGGGCTTCCAGCGGAAAAGGCGACGATCTTACTGGGTTCGAAGAGCTTGTAAAGTTTAAGCAGCTCTACCGCTTCTCCGAAAACTTTTGGATACGTAACAATCTTAGCTATATCTCCTAGTTTTAAACATTCCTTAACGTCCTCTACGATCGATCTCAAAGTTGGAGAATCGCCTATATAATGTTTAGAGATTATTAGGTTGGTATCGATTTCCTCCTTAATTTCATTTATAGTTCTTAACTCTATATCAATGAAGAGCGGCTTCATCTCCTTTAACTTCAAGAAGATCTTTCGGGCTTTTCCTATATTATAGCTCTTATCAACTCCTCCTTCATCCGGTCTTCTATAAGTGATAATTAGCCTATTCGAAAGAGGAGATAACTTTTCAAATAGACTATCTAAGTTTATTTCATGAAGGTAATCTAACCTGGCCTCCGTAATTACCCTTTCATCGTAAGAGCTTAAAACCCACTTAACCCTATTAACGAGTAGATCTAAGTTCTTAGCTTTTATCGATACCGCGATCTTCACCATTTCTCTATTTCTCTAATATGTATTCCTCAACTGCCATTCCAAAATGCCTGCCTTTAGGTCCCGTAGGGATGTGAACTAGTACTTTATCGCCTGGTTTTAAATCCGTTACCGAAATAGCTTCTCCCTTACTGGATACAAGCCTTATGGTTTCCGCGTACTGGAGGATAACCGTTCCCTCAACGTTATCCGCTTTTGCCCTAACTACGGCTAGAGGCCTCCTCTCTATCTTCGATCTTCCAACTATAGCTCTTCTAGTGGAACCATCCGAGGCCACTATGAGTACCTCATCTCCAGACGATACTTCGGATAGATACTTCGTTTTTCCATTCGGTAGTAATATGTAGTTGTGAACTCCTCCAGCGTTGACCCTGAAGGGCCTAGGAGCCGTAAACTCGGAACCTATCGTTTCTCCGTGTATTAAGAAGAGGAAGCCGCTAAACGAACCTACCAGCATTCCCTCTCCTACCTCAAGCATGTTGGACGTATCTACACAGACTCTTTCCCCCATTCCCACTACCTTTACATCAACTACCTCGGCTTCCTTAAGCTCTAGCTTAGGAGGCTTCAATAGAATATCCGTATACGAGAAGAGCTCTTCTACCGATTTAGGACTTATTATTATGCCGTCTACGCCTTTTTCGAGAACACCAACTAGCGTTTTAGCGTCCTCCACGTTTTTCGCCTCAACATACAGCTTTACGTCGGTCCCTTCAAGCATCGCTATAATGTTTTCTAGAGGGATTATTCTCCAATCCCTAGTTTTAATTAAATAACCGTAAGGCCTTTCTCTAGCTATAGCTTCTACGTCTTCTTTCTTTTCTATCTCCACTTCTACTATACCTTCCTTTCCAATCTTAACATCCGCGCCTTCAAAATCTCCATAAATCTTCACCTTACTACGTATATCTTTAGGAAGGGCCTCCGGCTTTATCATTAAATCCCTTATGCCTAGTGAAAGAGCTGCTTGGATTACGGGTAAGTTTGCTTCATCTTGTTTAAGTATGATTACTTTACTTTTCACCCTTTAACACCTCTAAAGCCTCTTCAACGCCCCAGTTTTCGTAAACTATCTTACCTAAAGCCTTTAAGATCAGTACTGGATTATCGTGTTGGAAAACGTTTCTTCCAAAGGTCACTCCCTTAGCTCCAGCTTCTATAGCCCCTTTCGCCATCTCTAGGAGTTCCCTATCTGTGCTTACCTTGGGACCTCCAGCTATAACTACGGGTACTGGACAGGCTTTAACTACTTGTTTAAAGGTATCAGGATCGCCAGTATATGGA
>CAYQTV010000065.1:5555-5882 GCA_964420525.1 uncultured Nitrososphaerales archaeon
AGTTTTAACGACGTCGGCTCCAAGCTCAGCTCCTACTCTAACTACATGGGCTAAGACGGCCGGATCGTTCGGGTTTTTGATGAACTCTCCTCTAGGATACATCATAGCTAGGAAGGGCATCCCCCATTCATCCGCGCTATCGGATAGATAGCCTAAAGTAGCTAACATTTCGGGTTCTTCCTTAGCTCCTATATTAATGTGGACGGAAACCCCGTCGGCTCCGAGCCTTATAGCCTCTTCAACTATAGCAACTTGTACCTTATAGTTTGGAGCTGGGCCTAGAACGGTACTTGCCGTAGCGTGCATTATAATGCCTAGGTTTGGAGG
>CAYQTV010000066.1:0-5804 GCA_964420525.1 uncultured Nitrososphaerales archaeon
CTTAAACCCATATAGGGTTTATCTCTTAGTATTTAAAAACTTATAGGTTTTTTATTATTTTAAGTTTCGTATTTATGAAGGAGAGATAAGAATTACTATTCATATTCGGTGATATAGATGAAATTTATTTTAAATATAATTTGAAATTTAAAAAATAAAATTAAAGAGTGGTTGATGTCTTTCGTTTCCTCTACCTCGCTAGAGTTATTTCGATGCTACTAACGTTGGTAGTCATTCCGGTTTGCTCGTTCTTTACTTGTTCGGTATCGATGTTTATGTTCTTGATCTTGACATCGTTAAGGAACCTTCTAGCTACTATCTGAGCTACATCGACAGCTTTGCTGATGGCCCTTCCACGAGCCTTAACAACTACCTCCTTGGCATCGTTTTGGAAGAGCGTTAGACAAGCGAGAACGTAGTTCATTACTGGCTTTTTGCCGACAAGTACTACGTTTGGTGTTTCTGACATCTTTGACACCCTTGCGTTTTGGCTACGGAAGATTACTTTTAAATATATTACGGTGTAATGCTCGGATATGCGGCTGCTGGAGTACGAGGCAAAGGAGCTCTTTAAGCTATACGGCGTTCCCGTTCCAAAGGGCGCCGTTGCAACTAACGTAAAGGAAGCCGTTGAAAAAGCGAAGGAGGTAGGACTTCCGGTAGTTCTGAAATCACAGATACCAGTGGGAGGCAGGGGAAAAGCCGGATTAATACAAAAGGCTTCTACATTAGAGGAGGTAGAGGAGAAGGCTAAAGCGCTTTTTGGAAGAAAGGTAGGACAATACGTAGTTGATAAAGTGTTAATAGAAGAATTCTCTCCGCATACTGGAGAGCTATATATGAGCATATTCTTGGATAGAGGGGAAAGGAGGTTTTCGTACATTTTATCTAGAGAGGGCGGAGTGGAGGTTGAAAGCGTTAAAGATAAGCTCGTCTTGAACTTCGATCACTGGGAATTTCCAGATGAAATTATCGAAGAGGGATGGAAGTATTTGAAGCTTCCCGAAGGCCTAAAGAACGCTTATTACGATTTAGCAAAAGCCCTACATAGGCTTTGCGAGGCTACGGAGGCTGAATTAGTTGAAATCAACCCTCTAGTCTATTCGGAAGAGGGGTTTAAAGCTTTAGACGCTAAGATAATCATAGACGATAATGCGCTATTCAGACATACGGATTTAGAGAAATACTCTAAGAAGACCGAATTAGAAAAGCTAGCGGATCAATACGGATTTAGCTTTGTTCCCTTAGAGGGAAACGTAGCTGTTGTGGGAAATGGAGCGGGTTTAGTTCTATCGAGCTTGGACTTAGTTACGTACAAGGGGTTAAAGCCTGCATGCTTCCTAGACGTAGGCGGAGGAGCCCCCGCCGATAGGGTTTATCAAGCCTTAAAGGTGGTTTCTAAGATAGAGGGATTGAAGGCGATATTCATGAACATATTTGGAGGTATAACCAACTGCGTAGAGGTAGCTAAAGGGGTGATAAAGGCGAGGGATGATGGGATAATAAAAGTTCCATTGATACTGAGAATCGCAGGTACTGAAGAGGAGAAGGCTAGGGAGATGTTAGAGGAGAATAATATCCATTCGTACATAGAGGTTGAAGACGCTCTGAAGGCGTTAGAGGAGGTGAAGGCATGAGCTTATTGGCTGACATCTTATCAGGAAAAAGAGATGCTAGCGACGTAAAGGTGCTAGTTCAGGGAATTACCGGAAGATATGGGAGGTTCCATTCCGAGCTAATGTTGAAGTACGGAACTAGGATAGTAGCTGGTGTTACTCCAGGTAAAGGAGGACAAGAAGTTTTGGGGGTGCCTGTGTACAATACCGTGAAGGAAGCTATAGAGGAGAAAGGGGTGGAAGCCAGTATCGTATTCGTACCAGCTAAGTTCTATTATTCAGCTGTTCACGAAGCTTTAGAAAACGGCATTAGCCTTATTGTGGGAATTACGGAAAGGGTTCCCGTTAGAGATACCTTAAAGCTTCTACACGAAGCGAGGGAGAAGAACGCGAACATCATAGGACCTAATACGCCCGGAGTAATAGTACCTCCTAAGTTTAAAATGGGCATAATGCCGCCTCAGCCTTTTAAGGAAGGATGCATAGCCGTCTTCTCTAGAAGCGGTACGCTTACTTACGAAATTTCGAATTACCTATCGAAGGACGGTTTAGGCGTATTTGCAGCCGTAGGAATAGGAGGCGATCCCATAAATTCGACTAACTTCATCGAGTTAATGGAGATGGTTAAGGACAATCCTAAGGTTGAAGGAATAGTGATAATTGGCGAAATAGGAGGAGAAGCGGAGGAGAGAGTTGCTAAGTACATCATTGAAACTAAGTATCCAAAGCCGGTAGTATCCTACATAGCCGGAAGATCGGCGCCTAAGGAAAAGAGGATGGGACATGCAGGAGCTATAATCTACGGAAGCTACGGAACAGTGGAGTCAAAGGAAGCCGCCTTCACAAAAGCCGGGGTTCCGGTAGCTAAGCTTCCCTCCGAAGTACCCAAGTTAATGAGGGAAAAGCTAAAGAAATAACACTTTTTTCTTTAAGTAAAGGATATAAAGGCTAAAGGAGGGGGGAGAGATATGCCCATCGCCGATCCAGTAAAGAAGCAAATCGCTATGCAGAGAAGACTTTACTTTAAGATATGTATGCATTGTGGAGCGAAAAATTCAATCTCAGCAAAGAGATGCAGGAAATGTAAGAGAAAGGACGCTCTTAGGCTAAAGAACAGACAAATAGGCCCTAAGAAGTAGTTAGATAGGTAAGCTCGTCTTAATTTTCAATAAGCCCGTCGCTATCATCATCTCCGCTTCTTTAACGCCATCGATATTTTTGATGGTTCTAAATATTTCATTAGCTTCCTTTGTATCTCTAGCATGTAAAACGGTTATGAGATCGTATTTCCCCGTTAGTTGAAAGATATGATGGCTTTCCTTTAGCTTGCAGAGCTCATTGAAAACTTCGTTGACTTTTCTCGGTTCGCAGTTAATGAAGATAACTAGGGTTACATTATATCCGAGCTTTACGGGATTAAGTAAGGCAGCGAATTTCGTTATAATCCCTCTTTCTAATAGCCTCTTTACCCTAAATTTTACCGTAGATTCTGGAACCCTTAACATTTTAGCTAATTTTGAAAAGGGAATTCTAGCGTCTTCTTGCAGTACCCTTAGAATGGAAATATCGAGATCATCTAACCTTTCTTCCATATGAGGAATTATGATATCGGAGAATAAATATAATATTTTCTCTCTTTTGTCTAATCGACAACTATATACCAAAAATATTATCAATTCGATAAATTTAAAAGGTGGATAAGCAAGTGGTGTATACATGGGACTTAAAAGAGGGAAAACGTTTAAGCTATCTTTGATCGCCGTATTTTCCGTTCTTCTCTTCTTAATATCTCAGCTGCATAAGTCCCTTCCCACTGTAGTCCAGGTTATCTTCGCCATAGTACTGACAATAGGAGTTCTATTAATTAACTCATTTGGAGGAGCAATCATGATCACATCGCTTGCGGGATTATTATATAGCTTCACCTCACATATTGGCTTCTTAATGTTAATTCCGTGGATTGTAAGAGGTGCCGTAGTAGATATCCTATTTAAGTTATTTAAGATATATGGTTCTAACTTAGATAGCTTGAAAAGACACCTTTTAGTAGCTCTCGGAATGACTATTGGGAGTGTGTGTACAGGTCTTACCCAGCTTTTCGTAATCGTCTTCATAATTAAAGCCATACCTTTTTGGGGAGCATCTATCGTCTTTATTCTCATCTTAAATGCTGCGGTACAAACGGCGATAGGCTCTTTCATAGCCTCAAAGTATTTAATTAATAGGATAATGAGGTTAATTGGTTGATTTGTTATGGTTCATATCCGATCTTTACTGGGAGGAGGACCGATATCCGAGGATAAAGAGAGGATAGCTGAGGCTTTTAAGAAGAGAGGAGTTAGCGAGGTCATCTGGAATATCACGAACGAGTGCAATCTTAAATGTAGACATTGCTACGTTGACGCGGGGCTGGAAAGACCTTCTAACGAACTAAGTAAAGAAGAGGCTATTAGACTAGCTAATGAAATAGGAGAGCTTGGCGTTCCTTTACTGTTTCTAACCGGAGGTGAGCCTTTTTTAAGAAAGGATCTCTTCGATGTACTATCCGTCATTAAGGACTATGACGTTAAGGTAGTGTTAAGTACGGGAGGACATGTATTAAATAGAGAAGCTATCAAGAAGATAGCAAAATACCGCATTAGATATTTAGCCGTACCTATTTACGGTCCAGAAGAATTTCACGATATGTATGTAGGAGTTAAGGGCGCATTCAATAAGGTTGTGGAGGCCGTAGAGATGGCTAAAAAGGAAGGAATAGAGGTTTGCGTTAAGACGTTAATTGCCAAGGAAACCTTAAGGTACGCTCGTTACGTTATAGAAATATCCAAGCAATTAGGTTCGAAGATCGTGTACCTATGCGATCTAATTAATGTAGGAAGAGCCTCACGTAAATATCATGAAAGAGTAGAGAGGGTTGAATGGAGGAGGCTTGCAAGCTACATGTTGGAAGAGGCCTTAAGTAATGAAGACATGGAGTTTGATATCGGAGCGCACCCATCTCTAGCTCCTTATATAATTAAAAGGTTAGAGGAAATGGGATGTAATACAGATAAAGTTTTAAAGCGTTTAAAGACGAGAAGCGTTTGTCCCGTTGGAAGAGGGCTTATCGCCATAAACGCAAGCGGAGATTTTCTCCCCTGTAATTTCATACAGGAGTTTAAGGTGGGAAACTTCAGAAATATGAGTTTAAGGGAAGCAGCGAACGTCCTTTCCGAACTCGGAAGTAGGGATAAGCTAAAGGGCAAATGCGGTAGCTGTACGTATAGGGATATTTGTGGAGGATGTAGAGCGAAGGCGTACGTCTACTATAAGGATATTATGGCTGAGGATCCCTCTTGTGTAATGTATAGAGATGAGATCCGTTAATCCCAACTTAACCTCATGGGGTGTTACAAATGCATGTAACTTAAGCTGTATTTACTGTTATAGGGACGCAGGCGGGAAGGCTTTACGAGAACTTACTACCGAGGAAGGGAAGGCGTTACTGAAGGATATTAAGTTAAGTGGAGCGAGAATGGTTGTTTTAACTGGAGGCGAACCTCTTCTCAGAGAAGACGTATTTGAGCTCGCGAAATACGGCTCAAGTCTGGGTTTAGTTATGTTGCTTGCTACAAATGGCACTCTAATAAACAGAGATATTGCCTTGAGGATTAAGGAGTCAGGGATAAAAATCGTGTCCGTAAATTTAAACGGATCTAAACCGGAAATACACGATAGAATTACCAAAGTTGAGGGATCGTTCAAAAGAACAATAAATGGTATTAGATACTGTATCGAGGAGAGCATTGGAGTTCAAGCGAACATAACGGTTACGAAGCTCAATTACCATGATATCTTAGATCTAATTAAGTTCGTTGAAAGCTTAGGGGTTAAATTCGTACATGTCTTTTCACTAATTCCAGTAGGAAGAGGAAGCGACGATGTTTCAATACCTCCCTCGTCCTTCGCTGAATTGTTAAAGAAAATATACGAGTATCAGAACGAGAGCGATCTCTTAATTAAGCCGACCTGTAGCCCTTACTACTGGGCGTACATAGTTGAAAGGAAACCTAGGTTTCTAGAAACGTTCTTAAGGAGATACCCTACCGGTTGTACGGCAGGCGTAAGCTATATCTACATCTCTCCTATTGGAGACGTTTACCCTTGTCCATACCTTCCCGTTAAGGTAGGGAACGTTAGGGAAAAGCC
>CAYQTV010000067.1:0-4478 GCA_964420525.1 uncultured Nitrososphaerales archaeon
GCCTTCTACCCTCCAATTTTAGTCACCAATCACGGTTAGGAAATACGCGTTTATTATGCTACATAATGGAACGCATGTTCAAAAAATTAGAACGCTTAAGGAGAAAAGGTCCTCGACTTTGAAATTAAACTTTTATAGATAGTTTAAATAGCTACCGCGATTTCTAAAGATTTCATAAATAATTATGTTTAACGATAAATTTTTAGATATGAAGGGGAAGGAAGATAAATTAACTTATTTAAATGGGTTTAAAGTTAATTTTAAAAATCAATAGATCTTAATAAGAGCGCAATGAGGGAAGACTGGATAGACGAGGAAATAGAGAGAATAAAAATGGAAAAGCTAAGGAAAATGATGGAGAGCGCATCGAGGAAGGAGTTGGTAGTAGAGGTAAGAGCTGAGGACTTCCAAGAGAAGGTTATAGACCGATCTTACGAAGTCCCGGTAGTCGTCGATTTCTGGGCTCCTTGGTGCGCGCCTTGTTTAATGCTCGGCCCTATTCTGGAGAAGCTAGCGAGAGAATACAACGGTAAGTTCGTCTTAGCTAAGGTTAATGTAGATGAAGCTAGGGATTTAGCGATTAGGTACAATATCATGAGCATACCAAATGTTAAGATGTTCAAAAACGGGGCAATCGTAGATGAATTTATGGGAGCTATGCCCGAACCGTTAGTTAGAAGGTGGTTAGATAAGAACTTAGCATAACGTTTTCGGTTGAAAGTTTTTATCTATTAAGGAGTGATACGTGAACGTGTACTGGATACCCACTAGAGTTATTGAAGAGTGGCTAAGGGAAGATATCCCGTTTGGAGATTTAACTACTAACGCGTTAGGAATTGCCGATAAGCCAAGCGTTGCCGAAGTTATCGTACGTGAATCAGGAGTCATATGTGGATTAGAAGAGGCTTCGAGGATATACGGAACTTTAGGGGCTTCATGTGAGCTCTTCGTTAAAGATGGAGATAAGGTAGGTCCGGGAGCTTTAGCGCTTAAAGCTGAGGGACCCGCTAAAGCTCTCCATGCAGCTTGGAGAGCGGCTCAAGTAGTTATCGAATACGCAAGCGGGGTAGCAACTAAGACTTGGAAGCTGGTCTCGAAAGCCAAATCGGTTAATCCAAAGGTAGTGGTAGCAACTACGAGGAAAGCTCCACCTGGAGCTAGATCCCTCTACTTTAAGGCCGTTTTAAGCGGCGGAGGTATAATACATCGAGCATCTCTTTCGGAAACGATATTGATCTTCCACAATCACGTATCGCTAATTGGAGGATTTGAAGAGGCCTTAAAGAAGGCGTTAGAAGCGAGGAGGAGATGGCCCGAGAAGAAGCTAGCTTTTGAGGTAGGATCGATTGAAGAAGCCTTAAAGGCGGCTGAAACTGGCATAGATGAAGTACAGCTAGATCATATAGGCATAGATGAGCTCAAGCGTTTAGTCCCTAAACTTAGGGAGCTTAACCCTCAGATCGTAATAGCGGTAGCTGGAGGTATAGATGAGCACAATATCGAAGAATACGCATCTACCGGGGTAGACGTCATAGTAACGAGTGCGCCTTATCACGCTAAACCTCTCAATATTACTACCAAAATATACGCCGCAACGTAGCTTATCGAGGTAAAAATTTATAGAGAGCTTTAAATCCCTAACTACACTGCTTTCGAAATGTCCTTGAAGCGTTCTAAGATCAGCTTTCTAGGCAGACATCTAATGCTTAAGAAGGAGTATGCTGATTTAGTGCTCTCCGGAATTAAAAAGGCCACTATTAGGCTTGGGATAATAAGGCCTAGAAAGGAGCGCATCCTACTACACAGCGGAGGCAAGGTGGTAGCTGAGCTTAAAATAACGGATGTTGAGATTAAGAGGGTATATGAGTTAACGGATGAGGACGCTAAGCTAGATGGCTTTCAAAATAGAAAGCAGCTGATAAAGAACTTAAACAAGATATATGGAAAAGTCAGGCAGAACGATCCGGTTACGATCATAAAGTTCGAGCTAGTTAAGAAGCTCGAGGAAAAAGAGGAATCGAAATACTTAGGCTTAAAGCCCGTTGATATAGCGAGCATAGCGTTGAGGTACAAGATCGAGCTAGAGGAGGAAGAGGAGAGGGTTTTAAAAAAGCTAATTGAGACGGGAAGCATTAGGAAAACGGCAACGTCGCTATACGGTAGCATAGCTAATAGAGGAATGGTTAGAAAGGTATTGGATAGCGTGCTCAAGAAGCTAGTTGAAGCCGGGATCGTATCAAATAAAAGGTCGCCTAGCTAATTTTTATTGAGGTAGGGAAGTTGAAGCTTCACGCCGATTGCATACCGTGCATTTTAAAGGTTAGGCTTAGCGAAATTCTGAGGAAAAGGCTTCCTAGGGAGGAAGCCTTGAGGATCATGCTTAAGCTTGTTAACGAGTGTAATGAGATGATAAACTTAGGCGTCGATAACGTCACGGTGTTAGCTACTCGCCTATTTAGAGTAGTTAAGGAAGAGCTTGGAGACCGAGATCCCTATAGAGAAGTAAAGGAGGAAGCGAATCGTTCAGGTCTAAGGCTTTACTATGAGCTAAAACGGAGAATTGAGAACCTTTCAAGCGATCTCAGATTGGAGAGATCGCTTGCAATTAGCCTTTTAGGGAACTCCTTAGATCTAGGCGTAGCCGGCTATAGCCCTCCTAGCGTAAACGAGCTTTTAAACGAAGTAAATAGCCTTAAAATAGAGAAGGGAGAACACATGGAAGCTTTAAAAGAGCTAAATGGAAAGCTGATAACCTACCTATTAGATAATTCAGGTGAAGCCGTGCTAGATAGGCTTTTAGCTGAAGAGCTAAGGAAGAGAGGAGCTAGGGTAATAGCCGTAGTTAAATCCGAGCCCTTCCAAAACGATATAACTATATCTGAAGTTGAAGACGTAAAGCTAAGGGATAGCTTCGACGATGTAGTGGAGACGGGAACGGACGCCTCCAGCATATTTCTAAACGAAATATCACAAGATCTATCTAAACTATTGAGGGAGACCGATTTAGTAGTAGCTAAGGGCATGGCTCATTACGAATATTTAACCGATCATGAACGTGAAATAGGGAAGCCTATACTCTACCTATTAAAGGCTAAGTGTAGGCCCGTAGCTCTCTCGCTAAACGTACCTATTGGAAGTTACGTTTCGGTTTTGCATCGTTGATTTAAATGGAAAACCTCCTGCCTACTTCTCTATGGCCTCTGCCTCTTCTAGCTCTCATCCTCCTAAGCCTTTCAGCTAGCTCTATAAAGGGCTGAATTAGCCTATGTCCCCATCCTCTCCTATATCTCCTCCTGTACACGCTATTGCTAATCGATAGGTGTCTTTTAAGGTTATCATTAATATGCCTTAACTAAGCCTATTTTGGGTGCTTTTAAATCAAGCTGTATGACTTTACGGGGTGATGTAATGAGGGATAACGTGATAAGAGAACTCGCTTCTAGAGGATACAAGCTTGAGGAGGACGTAGTAATTAAGGGGAGATCTAGAATTGAGCATAAATTTGACCTCAAGGTTAATGATTCGGTTTTAGTCGATATAGCTTACGAAGTTAATGAAATGGAATTATTGAAATTTTACGTAAAGCTATATGATGTCAATTACAAGGGATTCCTAATCGTTAAGGATATAGATGAAAAGGCTTTGAAGTTAGCTAAGGGCTTAAAGGTAACCGTTTTAAAATATGAGAGAGGATTAAATCCAGCTTATTAATAGCCGATCTTTTCTATCCATGGATACCTTTCCTTCAACCTCTTTATAGATTCCTCGATCTTTTCACGTGGGTATTCATAAGGCATTAGCTTTCCCTCTATAAAGTCCTCAAAGGCCTTCATATCGAAATGTCCATGACCACATAGTAAGAACAGTATCGTCTTCTCCTCTCCCCTCTCCTTACACCTTAGGGCCTCATCTATCGCCGCTTTGATAGCGTGAGATGGCTCAGGAGCTGGAAGAATTCCCTCGGTCTCAACGAAGAGCTTCGCGGCTTCGAATACGCTTACCTGATCGTAGGCTATAGCGTCTACTTTCCCCTCTTTAGCTAACAGGCACAAGGTAGGAGCATCTCCGTGGTACCTTAAGCCTCCTGCATGTATTGGAGGAGGTATGAAGTCATGGCCAAGAGTGAACATCTTGAGCAAGGGAGTGAGCCTTGCGGCATCGCCGTGATCGAAGGTATAAACTCCCTTCGTTAACGTGGGACAGGCTGTAGGTTCAACGGCTACAAATCTAACGTTTTTCTCAGCTTTTCCTTGAATTTTTTCATAATAGAAGGGCCAGAAGAGACCGGAGAAGCTACTTCCTCCTCCTACACATCCGAATATCACGTCTGGATATTCCTCTATCCGCTTAAGCTGTTCCAAGGCCTCTAGACCTATGACGGTTTGATGTAGCAATACGTGATTCAACACGCTTCCTAAGCTGTACTTAGTATCATCATGAGTTACCGCATCCTCTATAGCTTCGCCTATAGCTATGCC
>CAYQTV010000067.1:4578-5778 GCA_964420525.1 uncultured Nitrososphaerales archaeon
CTTACCTCCTCGGGTATTGGAATCCATCTCTCCTGACTCATCTCTTGTCGAACTAGCTCTTTAGGAAATATAACTTCAAGTTTTTCGGGTTTTACCGGCTCTCTCGTTTCTGGATCTATTGGAGGAGGAAGGGGCTTAGGTAGATCTGGAAGTATGTTGTACCAATACCTGGGAATCGCTTCCTGATCTAGATCTATTCTTACTTTATTCATAATACGTAGGGATCTTAAAAGCATATATTTATACGTTTTTGTATAAAAATATACATCTATCTCCATATATTTTTCTCCATCTACTAATAGGAGAATTAAAAGGTTTAACTCTTCCTCAGTTTATAAATGTGAAGTCCTTTAACGACGTCTTTCTTAATAACGGAATAGTGAAGCCCTGAAAATATACCACAAAAATAGGCGTCGATAAACTCCTTAACGTCCATTTCCAGCTTAGGGCCTAAAATGGTAACTATAACCTCCCCTTTACTTTCCATAACCCTGATTTCAACTAAGTTCATTAACATCATGTCTACAATCCTCAATGAAGAGAAAATATCTTTATTCATGGAAGCGAAGAACCTGCCTAACTTAAATCCGCTTAACCTCCAACTCTCAATTGCCTTTTTATCATTACATATATGGCTGGTTTTTAAAATCAGCTCGAAAAACTCTAGAGGGATAGAGGTCATTCCTATGCTCTTAGCGGCCCTGAAGGCTTCATAACAAGTTAATGCTTCAGATAGCTCAAATCCATGATGTTTAGCCCATAAGTACCACTCAATTATCTCATTTGCTAGAGCGAAAACAGGTTTCCCATGTTTTCTAGCTTCTTCAGACAGCATCGCGGCGAGATCTCGGCGTACAGTTAAAGTAGTCCTACTCATCCGAGAACATATTACCTTATTTCAAAATATAAAAAGATTACCTTTTCAGAGCATATTTACATAATTTATATCCAAAAATCAAAAATAGCTTAATAAATTGGTTAGATGACCAAGTCATCAAAGTTCTCCTCTCCTTTTATTCAAATACCTTGTAATAACAAATGAGGAAACATGAGCAGAAGGAGGAGAAAGGGAATAGTTGGAATCGAAGCAGCTATCGTAATGATCGCCTTCGTCATCGTCGCAGCTGCTCTTGCCTTCGTCGTGCTAAACATGGGGTTCTTTACAACTCAGAGAACTAAGCAGGCGATATCCTCTGGATT
>CAYQTV010000068.1:0-5706 GCA_964420525.1 uncultured Nitrososphaerales archaeon
ACGACATACTATTGGAAGCTTACGTTCTTAAATCCTCGGATTAGTAAGCTTAAATCCGCTTCTTAGCTGTAAAGACGTGATCGTAAGGAGATACCCGATAATAGCTTCTTCCCTCGCAATAGCGGCTTACTTAGTAAGCGGCTATAGCTACCTAGCTTATCTAGCCATCCTCCTGCTATCCTACTCCATATCTCCTGGAGGTAAGAGATCCGTGTTCGTTACCATCTCCGCTTTACCCATAGCCCTCCTCAACCCTCTAGTTGCCACCTTTATCGCTCTAGGCTCCGCTCTACCTCACATTTCCACCTCTTATCGTTTACATAAGCTTTCATCTAAGGCTATCGAGCTTTACATGAGGAGGCCTCCTGGCTCCTATTTTTACAAAAGGAATTTACCAACTAAGGCTATCTACACCAACTTATTCTTCGACCTCTCCCTTCTCCTTATAGCCTTAAGCCCTTTACTTATCTGGCTTCTCCCTCTATCCCTGCTTCCCCTCTCCATCTCAATCTCCATTTGCTTCAAGAAAGAAGGGGAAGACGAAGGCCCCTTTCTCCCGCTCTTCGGATGGATATCGGCGTCATCCGGCTCTGGAGGGGTGGAATCCGGGCTAGAGGATACGGGTAAGGGCCTCTTATTTCCCTACCTATATAGATTGAGGCTGAACTTCTTCAAGCTTAGAACGTACTTGAAGAAGGACCCTCTAACTTCCATAAGGGAGCTAGTTAAAAAAGGGAGACTAGCCGAATTTTTAGAAGGCTATCATAGCGTTGCCTTAAGAGGAGGGGATTTATCGTCTTACTTGAAAGAGGAAACTAAGTACATGTTAGAGGAAACCTATTCATCATGGTCATCTAGAGCCGGAGGGATCTCTACTATAGGAGAGGTCCTTTTCATTACTCTCGGCTTCTTACCTAACTTAATTATACTTTCGTCCTTTCTAGGCTTCGGCTTCTTCCCCTTTGAACAGCTCGCTCTATTTCTTCCTCCTGTATACGCCATCGTTATCTCGATAGCAGACGTCTTCCTCCCTCCTTCCAACTTTAAACTAGACTTCCTCACTCCTCTAGCCTTATCGCTCTCCTTAGCCTCCATCTCCACTTTAGCTTTAAGCCCCGTTAGCCCTAGATCTCTATGTTTAGTAGCCCTAATCTCAACCATACCTACTTCAGTATATTTTACAATAGCATGGCTTAAGTCAATAAAGGAGGAGAAGTTCATTACGGCTTTGTTAAGGAAGGCCATAGACGGTTTAAAGTCCGGACAGACTCTATACTCGGTAATGATGGAGAAGAACGGCCCTTCGTGTTTAACGCCTTGGAGGGCGATGGTTAGCTCGGGAGTAAGCCCTACCGTAGCTGCTGAGAGGATAAGGTGGACATCGGTAACCGCCTCTAGGGCTTTCTACTCCCTATGCTTAGCCTTGGAAAAGGGATCTGGTCTAGAAGCTATCGAAGTTCTATATCATTTCTTCAAGAAGATGAGGGCTTTAAAGAGGAGGCTTCAAATGGAGGTAGCGTGGGTATCCTTCTTCGCTTTAGCTACCCCCTTTATCTCCTCCATGGCCCTAGGCTTCCTAGCAGACATAACGAGCAATAGAGAGCTTCTAATCCTCTCCTCCTACATACTTTTAGAGAACTCTATTCTATCCGGCATCTTAACTTCCAAGCTTACATCCTTTACCTTAAAGGCGGCTCCGTTTTTAACGGCAACTCTACTATCCTGTTTCATATCCATGGCCTTATTCGGCCTTCCCTAAGGGAGCTTATAAACACGCTTAGATATCTAGGCGATGAAGAGGAGAGCAATTAGCCCATTTATAGCAACGGCCGTCTTGA
The DNA here is from genome assembly GCA_964420525.1 of uncultured Nitrososphaerales archaeon. GTDB lineage: Archaea > Thermoproteota > Nitrososphaeria > Conexivisphaerales > CALBHZ01 > CALBHZ01. The sequence goes on from CAYQTV010000068.1 coordinate 1,839, forward strand.
TAGCCGCTACCATAGTAATCGGAGGGCTGCTATACACCCAGTTCAAGCAAGCCATAGATTACTCTATGTACCAACCCTCCATTAACATTCTAGATGCTAGAGCTCACGACGATGGAAAGATGTTGGTGCTGACCTTAAAGAACGATGGAGCTAAATCGGTAACGGTGGATAGGATAGACGTATACATAGGCAGCTCGCACTACGTATTCACGTCAACCAATTCTACCTTCACCCCAAGCTCAACGATAGATCCTGGAGCGACCGTAACGGCCGTGCTATCCTCTTCAACCCCTATCTTCAACTCCTCATCTGCGCATATCGTAATAAGCTCTCAAGACTACAGTAGAGGTCTAACGGTCCCCATAGGCTTCTAACCCTTTTTTTTTTGGTGATGTGAAATGAGAGCCGTATCGGAGTTAACGTCCGCTATGGTGATATTAGCTATTACGTTATCCGCTACGGCGGGTGCTCTAAGCTACTATGCTCAATGGGTAGATAGCGCTTGGTACGATGCTAAGAAGAGGTACTTAGAGGACGTGTATAGGACCGGCTTAAAGATATCCTTAATTGCTTACAATGAAAGCGGAGAGATATGGCTATTCAACTATGGATGGGAAAAGGCCTACGTACAGGCTATTGAAATCGACGGCCTTAATTCAACGTCTTGGAGTATTTACGACGCATCCTCTGGAGATCCTCTTAACTACATACCTCCCTCAACTCTAGTTAAAATCGAAGTCCCTTCATTTTCTCAGGTTAAGATTTACTTTAAAGGAGGTGTGAAATTGGAAATTTGAGAGGGATATCTGGGGCTTACGCGGCCGGCTTGATTATAATGGTCGTAACCTCGTCTTTCGCTTTACTCTCAGCGCTATCCATTTCATCCTCCCAGCTCTACCAAGCTAGGGAAAGCTCCTTAAAGCTGGAGGTGGAGAGGGGGATGGAAAGAGTAGAGGGCTATGTAGATGGCTCTGGGATAACGGCTAAGAACGTCGGAGGCGTAGACGTAAAGCTAGCTTACGTCCTATATGAAGAGAACGGGAGTAGGAAGGCCGTGAAGGTAGATGAAAGCTTAAAGGTAGGAGAGGAAAAACGCATACCGCTATCCATTCCTTCAAGCCCCGCTTACGTCGTTACCTCTAGAGGCAACGTCTTTACTTTGTACGATCTTAGAGAAAGCTCAATTTCAAGCTCCTATAGCCCTAATTCCTTTATTTTAAGCTCGAACGATGGAAGAAGTTACGTATATGACGTAGATAAGGCCGTTTTGTATTCTCCGCTAGGCTATTTTCCAACAGAATTTGGGAAATATAGAAAACAAACGTTAGCAGAGCCTATTTTAATTTCTCCAAATGGAGATAGGTTCGAGCTATTCGATGTATACGGAGGGCTTCTCTACGGGATACCTTACGGCGATCTACCTCTATCTAATGAATCGGAATTAGTTAACGTATTGGATAAGACGGGGATTATCTTCGATACCGAAGGAGGAGGAGTTATAGCCTTAAATTTAAACTCAGCTATGTATCAAGGATACGATTACTACCTATTGAAATGGAAGAGTAACGGCCTTAGCTTAGTCGAATCTTACGATTTCGGTCCTTTAGGATCTTCCTCCCATTATCCCTTTATTACCTTCAACGGCTCCCACATAATAGAGCTTGCGGTTAAAGCGCAGAGGGATTCTTACTATAGGGTAATTTCGATATTTGAAAGTAGGCTTGAGGTAGTCAAGGAGGGAGCCTTTTACCTATCTTCCTCACAATTCCCTCTCTTTCCTTACTACGGCAGTAAAAACGCCTTAGAATATACTCAAGCCCTCTCAGTAGGGAGCGAAGTAGTCCTCGTTACCATGGATAGCGAGGACTACAGGCTATACGTATCCGTTCTAAACACTTCAACGGGAGAAGCTTACGGAGTTAAGACCAATATTGATACCGGAGGGTTAATGCCGGGCTTAGCCATCATCCCTCCGAAATACCTCGTAATTTTTACGAGAACAAACGGCTACGTTAAGGTCGAAAAGGTATACTCGGTAGACCTAGATTCCTTGTCTATCGTAGCTGAAAGAAGCTGGCCTATTACGGACTTCAAAACCGTTCCCGGCTTTTGGAGGCCTATTTACAGCGATTACAAGGTATGGCCAGGTGCAGAGGTAGACTACGTCTTCTGTATCGGAGGGCTAAAGGACTACATGGGCCTGTACATTAAGGATCAGAAGCTATGCATAACGACATATAGAGGGGTAGAGGTCTTCGATTATACCTTAACCAAGGTAGGAGAGGTAGCGGCATCCAAACCCGTGAAACAAGCCCATTTCAATGGACAAAGCTGGATCTTCTTAGTGTGGAGGGAGGATGGAAACCTTGATATTGAAGAGGTACCTCCATGAAGAAGAACCGGAGATAAAGAGGATAGACCTAAAAGTACCTGAAGGTTTAACTTTAGTAGCTAGCTACAGGGTTAACATATCCAAGGATAAGGTAGCCGAGCCGTGCACGATCAACATATACTATGGAAAGGGCAAGGGGTATTACAGGGTAATTGAGCCTGAAGTACATCCGACGATCTTAGATAAGCTTAGGAAGGCTATGAGCTTCTTCTTCAAGGAGGTACCTCCTAGCCCCGTAGCCGAGCTCGATCCAGCCGGATACCTGGAAGCCGAGCTTAGGAAAGCCGGAGCTTTTAACGGATTAAGAGAAGAGGAAGTAAACAAGGTTAGGTACTATATATTAAGGGAGGTATCCGGGTACGGCGTTATAACTCCCATAATCATGGATCCGTTCGTTGAAGATATAAGCTGTGAAGGAGAAGGAAGGCCCGTAAGGGTATGGCATTCTAGATTTAATAAGTACTACTGGCTTGAAACTAACATAGTTCTATCTAGGGAGGAAATAGATTCTCTTCTAATGAAGTTTGCAAGTAGATGCGGTTCTCCGCTATCTAGCTCAACCCCCATCTTAGATTCAACTCTACCTGAAGGATACAGGGTAAGCGGAACATGGAGAAACGAAGTATCGAGCTTCGGCAGTAGCTTTACGGTTAGGAAGTTTAGAACGAAGCCCTACAGCTTAACCGAGCTAATCCACGTAGGCACCTTAGATTACAAGCTAGCCTCTTACCTATGGCAACTAATGGAGTTTAAGGGGTTTATAATCGTAGCAGGCCCTAGCGCTACTGGGAAGACCACTATGTTGAATAGCTTAGCTACCTTACTAAACCCCAATTGGAAGGTAGTAAGCATAGAGGACGTAAGAGAGCTGAACATACCTCACCCGGGATGGAAGGCCCTACACACTAGGGTAGGAGGAGTAGGGGGGATGGGAAAGGTAGACCTATTCGATCTAGTTAAGTTGAGTTTGAGGGAAAGACCGGATTACATCATTCTAGGAGAAGCTAGAGGAGAGGAGGTCAAGGTGTTATTTCAATCCGCAGCTACAGGTCACGGATGTTTAACTACCTTTCACGCCAGTAATGAAAAGGCATTACAAGCGAGGATAACTCAGCCTCCGATATCCATATCCCCTTCTCTCCTCAACTTAATAGACGCCCTAGTGATACTAGTGAGGGATAGTAAGGACGGGAAGAGGTACGTCTACAAGGTACTAGAGTACGACGAAGGGTGGAGGCTTGTCTACCAAAGGGAGGGGTCGAGCTGGACGGGAGCTCCCGGAAATAAGCTATCTATGTTAGCTGAAGCTTACGGTTTAGACGCTAGATCCCTCACCTATCAATTATCGAAAAAGGAGAGCTTTCTGCAGGAGATGGTTAGAAGGGAAGTATTCGATTACGAAAAGCTATCCGAAAACTTGAGGATGTTCTACGCCTCTTGAGATCTTTCATATATCATCTTTACCTTATCCAAAGT
>CAYQTV010000069.1:0-5601 GCA_964420525.1 uncultured Nitrososphaerales archaeon
TTATAATAGCTAGGAGCTCGGCTATCTTAGGGATAGAGCTTAATTTTTTGGAAAAATCGGATAGCTTTCTAGATAGCTTCTTTTCCTCTTCCTCATTCGTAGAGGAGCTAGCGCTTAGATATCCTATTTTTCTAGCCGTTTCCTGTATAGGACCGAGATCCTCGATGAGCTGGTTTACTGTCGCATTTAACTTATCCATCACGCTTTCATATTCCCTCTCTTCATCTAACGATTTAAGTTCTAGCCTATGTAGTTCGGTCTCCAGCTTCCCTCTCTTTTCTTTTAAGTTAAACAACGTCTTTTCGAGCTTATCGACTAAAGCCCAGGCCTTCTCCACTTTTACTTCTTCAAGCCTCTTTTTTAACCTCCTATACTCGATAAGCCTCTCATACTGCTCTCTCCATTTCTCCATGGATTCGGTGGCTTTTTCTAAAAGGCTCTGATACTCCTCCTCGTCCTTTAGGATGTTCTCCAGTCTTTCCTTTGCCTCCTTTAAATTCTCCCTTATCGATGCAATTCCAACTGCTTCCTCTACCATTCTCAGCTTTTCCTCTGGAGACATGACGATGAATTTATCGATAAAACCTTGAGGCATTATAATTAAGAGGTTCTCCGGATTTAACCCCAGCTTTCTCAAAGTTTCAACTACTTCAATTTTAGATACCTCCTTGTAATCTATTTCAAACCAGTAGCTACCATCCTTCCTAATGTATCTGGATAACAAAACCGTATCCTTCTTGTACGGAAGAGGTCTCTTTCCGTTCACGGGGGAGTTATCTAATACTAACGTTACCCTCGCTATCTCCTTCCCTCTCCTAACTAGATCTGATAGTTTCTTCGCTCTTTCGGTAAACGATTGCCCTAAAGCAACGGATATTCCTATTAAAATCGTCGACTTACCAGCTCCATTTGGCCCAACAATTACGTTTAAGCCTGGCTTAAACGTTATTCTTCCATACTCATAACTCATGAAGTTCTCCAGTATTACCTCTCTTATGAAGGCTCTACCTTCGCTCACTTCCCTCACACGACCAACTTAAACATCTCTTTAAAAAGTTATAATTAGGCGTGTTAATACTAGCAAATCGGAATGTAAATTGTGCTAAAGCTCTTCTCCCGTAAACAACGATTCCTCCGCAAAAATAGGAGCGTTGTAGTAACAAGCTAGAGCTATAGCGTCTGAGGCCCTGTAATTTGAAAGCTTTATCTTCTTATCTCTTCCAACGAAGTATAGATTAGCTCTTAAAACCCCTCCTCTCCTATATATCTCCACCTTTTCTAAAGATAAGCCTTCGTAATCGGCTAGCTCGCTCAACATCTGGTAAATTGTAGGTATTGACGTCCTATCTCCCGATAAAAACCTAGAAATATGGAGGGATACTTCTCCTCCGAAAGAACCCATAATGAATGTCCCTCCCTTTATAGATCTTAAAATTAATACGCCTTCTACCCTCGTTTCGTCCGAGTATCCTACCTCAACTACTTCAGCTCGAACGTACCTAGGCTCCATCGCGCCCCTCCCTCTCCTCCTATATCTTAAACGATCCTATATTAACCATCTTCCCTTCTCCATTACGAGCTTTCCGTCAAAGTATATCTTACCGTCCTTCCTCAGGTCTTTAATCATATCCCAGTGTATGGCGGATTCGTTTTTGCTTAGAGTTTCCTCATATCCCCTTCCCAGAGCTAAGTGTATCGTCCCTCCTATTTTTTCATCAAAGAGGATGTTCTTTACGGGCCTCGTTATATTGTAATTTAAGCCGATGCCGAACTCCCCTATCCTCTTAGATCCCCTATCGGTTTCTAGCATCTTTAATAGGAACTCTTCGTTTTCCCTCGCTTTCGCTTCTACAACTAGGCCATCCTTGAACTTCAAGTAAATGCCTTCTACTACATTTCCCATGTAAACGGCTGGGATATCGAAATATATCTCTCCATTTACGGAATCCTCGACTACGCTCGTAAAGACCTCTCCATCGGGCATATTCTTAGTGCCATCTCCTATTACGGATCTCCTTCCCTTTACGCTAAATTCTAGATGAGTATCCGACGATTCTATCACTACCTTATCGGTCTTATCGATAGCTTCCTTTATCCTCCTCATATCTTCTACCATTTTCTTCCAATCTACCAAACAGGCCGAAAATACGAAGTCTTCGAATTCTTGCAGAGACATCCCCGCTTCTTGAGCTAGGGCGTTGGTAGGGTAGTAAAATATAACCCATCGGGTTTTCTCAACTCTCCAATCTAAAATGGGCTTCAACACCTTATACCTATCTGCTATCTTCTTGGGATCGATATTGGATAGCTCCTTAACGTTTTCTGGCGCTCTAATAGCTATATATACATCCGTATTTTTTATCTCAAAGTATTCAACTTCCGGAAAGTGTTTTATTTGATCTTCGGAGGCGTACTTATAGAATATATAAGCCCTGCCTGGAAGGTCCGTTTTGACGCGTACGTATGCTCCCCTTTGTAGCGCAAGCTTATAGACTTCTAGAGCGAGGTCTTTAGCTTCGTAATCGGTTACAATCTGAACGCGGTCTCCCTTTTTAATTTGAGTAGAATAATCCACTAGAATCTCAGCTATTCTAGAAATTCTTTCATCTACCATTTTTTCACCTTGTTCTAACTATCCATAAGTTAAGCTAAAAATATATCTCCAAACTAGTTATCATAGAAAAAAATTCTCAACCGACCGAATTCGAATTAAATAGCTCCTTAATGAATTTCCTATCCTCTCTACTTATCACTAAACTTCTTTTCGGATAGGGTATTTCTATTCCCTCCTCGTCAAATCTCTTCTTAATTTCCTTTAGTAGATCTCTATGCATGTACCAAGCCGTTAACTGATCTTTAGCACACGTTATAAGCCTTAGGGATATGCCGGATTCTCCGTGTTCCATTACTAAAGCCTTAGGAAGGCCTTCTTTAGGAAGAAAGTCGGGATGAGATTTTGCGACTTCTACCATTATCTGCATAGCCTTCTCTAAATCCGATTCATAGGATATTGACGTATCCACGTAAAGTATCATAGTAGGATCTCCATAGCTGTAGTTAGTAACTACTTCGGAATCGAAGACCGAGGTAGGTATTATAAGCCTCTTATTATCCCACGTTCTTATAATAACTCTAGTTAGAGTTATATCCTCAACGTATCCATACTCTCCTCTGAAGTTTATTAGGTCTCCAATTCTTAAAGATTGGGAAGATGCTATTACTAATCCTGATATTATGTTAGAGAGACTAGATTGAGCAGCTAGACCGACTACTATGGATATAAAACCCGCCGTTAATAACAGGGACGATACTAAGCTTCCAGCTTCTGGGTACAGCTGTGATATCCCGGAAAATAGCATTACTAAGACTATTACTAAGACTATTACTCTTCTCAAGAATTGTAGAAGAGTAGCTAAGCTGGGATTTCTTTTAGATATTGGAGATAGCGCTTTTATCATGAACCTGTTAACTAGGTATGCTACGAGGAAGGTTATCACTATAACCGCTATGAACGGTAAGATCTTCTCTTGTACTAGCATACACTTAGGTTATAAATTGCATAGCTATTTTACCTATTAACTTAAAGAAAATAGTTTAGAAAGTCTTTTTAGGATTAGCTTTTTATCTTCAGACCCGAGCTCTAAAGCCTCTATCACCTCTCTCAAATGTGAAATCGTTCTTTCATAGGTTCTCCTATCTACGGGATATGGAACTCCGTCCTTACCACCATGCGCAAATGAATACTTAACGGGGTCTCTCCAGCTAGGTTTCTCCCCGTAAATTAGCTCGGATGCAAGCGCTAAAGCCCTAATCGTTTTAGCTCCAGCCCCCTTAAAGAGAAGCAGTTCTTCATAGTTCTTAGGTTGATACTCGTATAAAGCCTTAAGCTTCGCCCAATTTACCTTCACTGGCATTCTAAAGCCCTCGATATCTACCCATTCCCTACTTACTTTACCCGTCCAACTATCGATGGACTTAACTCTTAGTTGAAGGCGTTTAAGAGCTGCTAAGGCGCCTATATCTCTAGCTATATCAACGCTCGCTCTCCTAGCCCCTTCCGATTCCCTCGCTATCATGTTCAATACCGGTTTATTCGATTTATATCCTACAATGCCCGAATGCGGTTCGTTTACCATATCCCTTATCTTAAAGCTGACCCAATGATATCTCCTCGCTAACCTATTTTCAGGGTTCATGCCTTGTTGGATTACGGCCCAATCTCCGTCTTCCGTAGCTATAAAGGCGTGATGGTAGAGGCCATATCCAGCCTGTATAGCTACGGAATCGACCTTAGCTGTAAGCCTACTAGCCCTTATCCACTCCTCTAACTTAGAGCTGCTTATGTTGAATGAATTGGCTATTTCCTCTATTTGTTCGGGAGTTTTCTTGGCCATTGCCTTCCCTCCAGCTATCATTACTCCGAGATCTCCCTTTGAAAGAGCGCTCCTCAAAACGCCGGTAGTTACCGTAGTTAGCCCGCTACTATGCCAATCAAAGCCTAATAAGCAACCAAAGGCTTGAAACCAAAAAGGATCCGATAGCTTTTCTAAAAAACCCCTTCTTCCTTGATCTTCTATTATTAGGTATGCTACTTGGTAAGAAAGCTTTTTCATTCTATCTATTAACCATTTTGGTGCTTTTCCCCAGTGTAATGGAAGCTCAGCGAAGCCGGTTGGTCTCATCTATTTTATTAATGGAGGAGGTTAAATAAAAGGTTATAATGTACATTAAAAATTTCGGGAAATAGAGGTGGAAGGATGAGGGAGTACAAGATATGCGGCATATGTAAACAAAAGGTTAGGGCGGACCGATTCGAAGATCACGTGTTAAAACACTGGACTATGAGCTACACGTTGAAGAGCTTTAAGGAGTACTTAGCGGAAGCGACCTTTGTAGAAAAAGCTAGCGAAGAGGAGAAGTCTTAATTTTCTCCCTCCTATTCTCCCAAGCCTCTCTCTTCACTCGTTTTAATTCATCTCCCATATTATCTAGCAGATTTGAATCGTACCAGACTATATTGCCCTTTTTAAGTATCTTCGTCATAATAGCCACGGATCTACCTACGTTAGCGGCATCTAGTACTGCGTTCTTTATTTCTAGAACGTCTCCGTTAGTGGTAGCGTAAGCTAAGGCCCAAGGTGGAATTACCATCCCCATTGAGTTGAAAGTGGCCATTAAGTTAGATATTAGCTGTATGTGACCGCTATCCGCTCCTACGGCTATTAAGCCTATTACCTTACCCTCTACCCAACATCTACCCTCTACGTATATCATGTTTTCAAACACCGTTAATCTATCTATGAAGTTCTTGAGGTGACCGGATGGTCCGAACCAGTACACGGGAGATGATATTATTAAGCCATCGGATTTAAGGACTTTCTCATATAAAATCTTCATTCCATCCTCTATTATGCATGGATACTTGCATTCAGTGAGATTGTCACTTAAGCATCCTGTACATGGGTTTATCTTATAATCGTACAGGTTTACGAGCTCGGTTTTCGCTCCTTCTTTCTCAGCAGCCTTTAAAGCTATAGAAAGTAATTTATATGAGTTACCATAGTTTCTCGGCGAGCCGTTTATACCTAGAATCCTCACTTC
>CAYQTV010000070.1:0-5564 GCA_964420525.1 uncultured Nitrososphaerales archaeon
TGTTTGGGCTGGGATCGCGTTCGTTGTAGTTATTGCCTTTTTATTTTCCATAATAGCTACCATGGGAATTATTCACATGATCATGACAGAGAGTTTTTCCAAGGCCTTTTCCTTTTCGGAAATCCTTAAGTTAATTGAGAAGGTCGGATGGGGAAGATATCTACTTTGGCTCGTAGTAATGTTCGTAATAGGGCTAATAATTTCAAGTTTGGGAAATATTCCCTGGATAGGATGGATTATATCTAGCGCTGCTGGAGTATTCTACCTGGTATTTTTCGCGAGAAGCGCTTACTTGATATATCCCTATCAGGAAACGGGTTCGTAGATTATCCCTTTGCTTTTAGCGTAGCTATATGCTCTTTCCATTTCACTTAGGTAAGGCCTTCTGGATATCTCTGGAAACTTTTCGGGATATTTCGCTACTAAGTATTCAGGTCTGTACTGCGCCATTATGTTCACTAACCTTCCTGGAAGATTCTCGGCTATCCAATCTAAAATAGGGATAGTACAGCACTCGAGATGGTTTGGTAAAACTAAATGCCTTATTATCATATCTCCCATCTCCCCAGCCCATTTATGGTTTCTCTTCACCACAAACGTATAGTTCCTAATCGCCGATAGTCTTAAAGCACATTCATCATTTCCGTACTTAAAATCGGGAAGCCATATGTCGATTATATCGGAGATCAACTTCATCGTTTCCTCGCTCATATACATGTTTGAGTTCCACAGTATTGGTATGTTGATATCTACCTGCGTTAGAGCGCTCAAGATAGTGTGGAGATTTGGAGTCGGTTCTCCTCCTACTAAATTTATGTTCAAGCATCTATCTCCCGCTAACACCTTAATTATAGATGCTAAGGTCTTTGGATCGGTTTCCATCCCATTGTACGCGTTTTGCGATATATCCCAATTTTGACAAAATACGCATCTAAAGTTGCATCCTGTGAAAAATATAGTTCCGGAGCCCGTACTTCCTACTAATGGAGGCTCTTCTCCAAAATGGTGGAAGAAGCTAGAAACCCTAGACCTATAATCTAACCTACATACCCCTCTTCTCTGAGTTCTATCCAGCTGACATTTCCATTCACAAAATCTACAAGATTTCAGCATTCTCTTTGCTATCTCTGCTTTGAGGTCTAAGTAGTTTGGAGAAGCTGGAGGTCTGGATTCAACCCAATCTAGCTTTACGTTCCTCAACTCCATCATTTCCTTTGATTTTTCATCGTGTAATTTCCATAGATCCTCTAAGCTTCCCTCTATTTTAGCCTCGATCCTTTTTGCTATCCTATACCAAGCAGGTTCCTTAGAAGTCAGGACTCCGTAGTAGTGCTGTAATGCTTTCCTAACTTCTGGGTTTGCATACGATGAGCCTAATTCGTAAAGGTACCTCATCTATTAATACCTGTAAAAGCCTTGATATTGATAAAGGTTTACCATAAACTTAAAGATCCAATAGAAATCTTAATTTGTAAATCTCACCTTCTTTGGAAATCGACATCTCGTGATAGGTAACGGCCTTTACTTCCGTTTTATAGCCGTGTTTTTCCCTTTTGTACGGTTCACCTCTCAACTTTCCCTTTAACCTGTAACCTTCACCATCTTTTTCAATCTTTAATTTAAACTCGCACGGAACGAATTGATCGGTCCATACTTTTAATAAAATCGATTCTAGCCAATTGTAAAGTAAGTTTTCTAGGTCGATGCCCTCTACCTCTACTTCATCTTCCCTTATCGCTTTAACCTTTTCTACGTCTAACATTACATTCAACATTCCTAGGGCAGCGTTACTAAACGCCTCTTCCAATGTTCGTCCATAAGCTTCTATGAAAGCGTCGCTCATATAATCTAAGTAGCGGTAAGGCTGCATGGTAAGGATTAAAAAGGCAGGAGCATAAAACCTTTAAGGATTAAGCCTTTTAATCCGAGGAGCCGGGGTGGCAGAGTGGACAAATGCGCAGGCCTTGAGTATAGACGAGAGAGCCTGTGGGCCCTCGGGGCCCTCGTGGGTTCAAATCCCACCCCCGGCGCCATTAAAATAACACATTGTTCCACAAGAGCTCGATGATGCAGAGCATTACTTTTAAAGGATTAAAAAAGTAGATTAATTTAGGGGTTATTTTTGAAACGATTAATCATAGTTTCAAATAGGCTGCCTGTTAGCGTAGTAAGGAGAAGAGGAAAATTACAGTTCCAGCCCAGTGTTGGAGGGTTAGCTACAGGTCTTGGTTCCTTCTACAGGTCGTACCAAAGTTTATGGGTAGGATGGCCTGGAATACCCTTGGAAGAAATTAAAGGGATGGAGGAGGACGTAAAAGAGAAATTGTTATCCGAAGGTTGTTATCCTGTGTTCCTTTCTCAGTACGACATTGAAAATTATTACCACGGCTTTTGTAACAAAACGATTTGGCCTCTCTTCCATTACTTCCCTCAATATACTGTCTATGAAGAGAAGATGTGGAAAGCATACAAGAAAGTAAATGAAATCTTCCGCGATGTCGTTTTAGAGGTTATGGAACATGACGACTTTATTTGGATACATGACTATCATTTAATGCTTCTTCCGAGATTGATAAGAGAAGAGGTTCCGAATGCGACTATAGGATTTTTCCTTCACATACCATTTCCATCATTTGATGAATTTTGTTTGCTTCCTTGGCGTGAGGAAATTATAAATGGAATCCTAGGAGCCGATCTCGTTGGATTCCATACGTATGATTACGCTCAACATTTCCTCGATACCGTTCGCCGGTTGCTAGGACACGAGCACGCTCTCGGACAGCTTATTGCCGATAATCGCGTAATAAGGGTAGATGTATTCCCCATGGGAATTGATTACAAATCGTTTAGTCGTATGGTGGAAGCTCCAGAGGTTAGAAAAGAGGCTGAAAAAATTAAGAAGAGAATAGGGGATAGGAAGATAATACTATCGATCGATAGACTAGACTACACAAAGGGCATACCCTTGAGGTTAGAGGCGTTCGATTTATTTCTAGAAAAGAATCCGAAATATAGGGAGAAGGTGACCCTTATTTTGGTAGCCGTTCCCTCGCGTACAAGAGTAGAACCATATGTTCTATTAAAGAAACAAATAGATGAACTTGTAGGGAGGATAAATGGGAAATATGGCACCTTGGATTGGACCCCGATTTGGTACTTATATCGTTTCTTGCCGTTCCATGTCCTAGTTGCCCTATACAGTATAGCCGATGTAGCGCTTCTCACTCCTCTGAGAGATGGCATGAACTTAATAGCTAAAGAATTCGTTGCAACTAAAGTTGATGGGAAAGGCGTTTTAATAATTAGCGAAATGGCGGGGGCTTCAAAAGAGTTGGGTGAAGCGATCGTAGTGAATCCAAATAATAGGAATGAAGTTGTAAAGGCATTGGAAAGAGCGCTTGAGATGACAATAGATGAACAGATAGAACGTAATAGAGTAATGCAGGAGAGATTAAAGCGTTACGACATAAATCGATGGGTAAATGATTTTATTGATAGACTGTTTCATGTTAAAAAATTACAGAAAGAGCTTTATGCGAGGAAGCTTACAGCGGAGACAAAAAAGAGCTTAATTAGCAACTATCGCAAGAGTAGGAGGAGATTGATCTTGCTGGATTACGATGGGACTCTTGTTCCCTTTGCCGAAAGACCGGAAAAAGCCAAGCCAGATAATGAGCTTTTAAAGCTCCTCAACACACTTACACGAAAAATGGAAAACGAGGTTGTAATTGTGAGTGGAAGGGATAGGGTAACATTAGAAAATTGGTTTGGTAATTTAAATGTAGGGTTAATCGCTGAAAACGGAGTTTGGATAAGGGAAAGAGGAGGCGTGTGGAAAATGACAGAGCCTCTAAAGAACGATTGGAAGAAGGAGGTAAGACCGATCCTTGAGCTATATGTAGATAGAACGCCTGGCTCGTTTATAGAAGAAAAAGAGTTTTCTCTCGTTTGGCACTATAGAAAAGCTGATCCTAGATTGGGGATAGTAAGAGTAGGTGAGCTTAAAGACGCTCTACTACATCTTATTGCAAACCTCAACTTAAGGATCTTAGAGGGAGATAAAGTAATTGAAATAAAGAATGCAAGTGTAAATAAGGGTAAGGCTTCGTTAAAATGGATCCAAAGGGAGAAGTGGGACTTCATCCTAGCAATAGGAGATGATTGGACAGACGAAGACCTTTTCGCCGTTCTCCCTAAATACGCTTATTCTATAAAGGTTGGTTTTGTTCCTTCTAAGGCTAAATTTAACTTAAGTACCGTAGATGATGTGCGTTCATTATTGAGGGAGCTAGCCAATACTTAGGAGGGTGATAATATGAAAGATCTTGATGGTTATAGGGCGATAGTAGGTGATAAAGTGATATCAGAAATATATAGGAAGGCTAAGAGGTTATACGGGATACGTGTACTTCACATTAACTCTACATATTACGGTGGAGGGGTAGTGGAGATGTTAAGTTCTCTCATACCTCTCATGAATAGCATAGGAATAGAGACGGATTGGAGGATTCTCAGAGGTACGCCGGATTTCTTTACCATCACTAAGAAGTTTCATAATGCTCTTCAAGGAGACCCGATAAATTTAACTGAAATTAAAAAGCGCATTTACATTCAAACTAATGAGGAGTTCTCTTCTTACTGTCATATAGATCATGATTGTGTTATTATTCACGATCCGCAACCTTTGCCTTTAATTAAGTTTTACAAAAAGAGACAGCCGTGGATTTGGAGATGTCACATCGATATTTCCAATCCAAATGAGCAATTATGGGAATTTCTCAAGGGATTTATACTTAGATATGATGCAGTAATTATTTCAAGTGAGAAGTACAGAAGAGAGGATTTACCTGTAGAGCAAAGGGTAATTCACCCCGCTATAGATCCTCTATCTCCAAAGAATATGGAGATTTCTCTGGAGATTGTGCACAAGTATCTTAGAAAGTTTGGAATACCAACGGATAAGCCGCTTATAGTTCAAATTTCAAGGTTTGATAAGTGGAAGGATCCAGAAGGAGTAATTGAAATATTTAAATTAGTTAAGGAGAAGGTGGATTGTAGACTTGTCCTATGTGGAAGCATGGCAACCGACGATCCAGAAGGATGGACGGTATATGAAAGAGTTAGGAGAAAAGCGCGACGCTTAATAGAAAGAAAAGAGGTCTTACTTATAACCAGCGAAAATAACATACTTGTGAACGCGCTACAGCGGAGCTCTGCTGTTGTCATCCAGAAATCGATTAAAGAAGGCTTTGGGCTTACAGTGACCGAGGCTCTATGGAAAGAAAAGCCCGTCGTAGCATCTAACGTAGGCGGAATACCGGCTCAAATAGAGAATGGCGTTAACGGGTTTTTAGCTAATCCCTATGATATAGAGGGATTTGCAGATAGAATCGTACAGATTTTGACTAATCCGTCACTTGCAAGAGAGGTGGGGAAGAGGGGAAGAGAAGTGGTGAGAAAGAAGTTTCTCATAACAAGGCTCCTACTCGATTATTTAGAGCTATTAAACGATATAATTAAGTAGTGACCTTACTTTAGGAAGAGACTTTTTATTCTAAAGGCTA
>CAYQTV010000071.1:0-5544 GCA_964420525.1 uncultured Nitrososphaerales archaeon
TCGGCTTGAATTCTATTGGAAAAATAAGGAAGCTATTGAACGAAATGGGTGCAAGAAACTATTTCTTAGTAAGCGACGAAGTCTTGAAAAACGTCGGGATTGTAGACAAGGTCTTGAAGAACTTAAGCTATCTAAATGGAGACGTATTTTATCATTTTTTTATCATTAAGTCTTGCGAGCCGTACATAAAGGATATTGAGGAGATAGCGGATAAGACAAGAGAGGAGAATTGCTGTGTTTTGGGTTGAACGCGTAATGAAGGCAATTATGGAAACGGTAGATAGAGTAATAGTGCTTGCAGCCGGAGAGGTAGTTAGCGAAGGCAAGCCCGGGAAGTCGCTAACGATCCGAAGGTTATGATTTATATTTAGGCAAAAAGGTGATCTAGATGTTAGAAGTTAACAATCTAAACGTGTTCTATGATGAGATTCAAGCTTTATGGGATATTTCCTTTAACGTAGAAAAGGGGGAAATCGTTTGTATAATAGGGCCTAACGGCGCTGGAAAAACGACGCTTCTGAATACCTTGATGGGCTTCCTATCTCCTAAGAGCGGCTCGATAAAGTTCGATGGAAAGGAGGTAAGTAAAATGCCTGTTCACGCAAGGGTCGAAATGGGAATGGCTTTAGCTCCTGAGGGAAGGCATTTGTTTCCATTTATGACCGTGTATCAAAACTTATTAATGGGCGCTTTCACGAAAAAAGCGAGACGGAGAGTTAAGGAAAATTTAGAGATAGTTTACGAGCTTTTCCCGATACTAAAGGAAAGAAAGAACCAAAAAGCTGGAACTCTGAGCGGTAGGGAACAGCAAATGTTGGTTATAGCAAGAGGGTTAATGTCTTCTCCGAAATTGTTCATACTGGATGAACCGTCTAGTGGTCTTGCTCCAAAAATAGTAGCTCTAGTCTTGGAAACCGTTAAAAAATTGAACAAGGACTATGGATTAACCATACTTTTAGTAGAGCAGAATGTTCACGTTGCTCTTGAAATAAGCGATAGGGGGTACGTGCTTGAGAATGGAAGAATAGTTCTAGCTGACAAAGCTAGAAACCTCTTAGGAAATGAGCATGTAAAGAGGGCGTACCTGGGAATCTAACTTAAAATTTTCGACAATCGACTATTTCTTTCTTCTTGTAAACTAAAGCTTGAATACATGTTAAATTTTGAATAATAAACCTCTCTTTAGTTAAGTTTTTCTTAAATATGAGATCCATTCTCGAAAGATATATATAATAGGTATTAAGTTCAAAAAATAGGATGTATAGAAGTCCAGCAACTTATATGCCAGAAGGGAAGTATCCAGATGATTGGTCACCATGGGACAGGGTTTATCCTCCTGATTGGAGACAGTACAAACCTCCGGAAGTCCCAGAATGGCTAAATCCAACCGAGATACTTCTAGATAGGAACGTAGAGAAGATACCGAAAAAAGTTGCTATGATAGTCGACGATGTGAAGTACACCTATGAGGACGTATTGAAGAAGGTATGTAAAGCTGCTAACGCATTAGCTTCTCTCGGGTTAGATTTCGATAGCAGGATGTTGATGTTCGTACCGGATTCTGTAGAGTCCTTTACGATGTGGCTAGGAGCGCATAGAGCTGGTGTAGCTCCATGTTGGGTATCTCCGCTTTACAAGACCCACGATCTACTATACTTCATAGAGGATACCGCATGTAAGTTGCTATTCATTGATGAATCGCAGCTAGAAAAGCTAGAGGCTATCAAAGACAAGCTACCTCCTACTTTGAAACATGTAATTGTAAGAGGGAAGGGGAAGGGTGAGTGGAAATCATATGAGGAAGTAGTAGAGCCGATGAAGGAGGAATTCACTCCGGTTAAGAAACATAGAGATGATATCGGCTACTTCTTCTACTCTGGAGGTACTACTGGAAGGCCTAAATGTATAGTACACCTACCTAGCGACTTCGTCCTAATACCAGATAGGCATACTAAGTTCCTCGAATGGACAGGCGATGATATCTTCTACGATACGTCGCCGAAATTCCACACTCATGGTTTATGGCCGGGAGTTTTAATGCCGCTGTACTTAGGCGCTACTTGTATAGCGTCTAGCAAGAAGCTAACAGTCGACCTTGTAGTTGAGCAAATTGAGAAACATAGGCCTACGGTAGTTATAACGGTGCCTACCGTTCTAAAGTGGCTAATCTCATATCCGGAGGAAAGAGGGAGAAAGCCTGACCTAAGTTCCCTCAGAATGATAACGTCGGCCGCAGAAAAGATACCTATGGCTATTCACGAGAAGTTTAAGGAAATATATGGTCTCGAGATATACGATTCGATAGGAAGCTCTGAGATAACTTATGAATGGCTTGCAAATAGGCCCAAGGAACATAAAATGGGATCTTGTGGTAAGCCAATTTACGGAGTTGAAGTTAAGCTAGTTAATCCAGATACGTTAGAACAAATTACAGAGCCTTATAAGGAAGGCGAGCTTTGGGTTAAGAGCGATACTAACTTCTTCTTCTACTGGAGGAAATACCATAAGACAATTAGCACTAAAGTCGGAGAATGGGTCAGGACTGGTGATTCGTTATACTTCGACGAAGATGGATTCTTCTGGCATGTAGGCAGAATCGACGATCTGTTCAAAGTTCATGGAATGTGGGTATCTCCACTAGAAGTTGAAGGGGTACTATTGAAGCACCCAGCGGTAAAGGACGCAGCCGTAATACCCAAGAAGGACGTAGATGGTCTACAATATCCGAAGGCCTTCGTAGTCCTTAAGCCAGGCTACAAGCTAACCGATGAGCTAGTAAAGGAGCTACAGCAAATGGTTAGAAAGGAGATAGGAGGATATAAGGTACCTAAATGGATCGAAGCTATTGATGAAATACCGAGAACGACTTTCCAAAAGATCAGTAGACTAACGTTAAGGCAGATGGAGGAAGAAAGGGAGAAGAAGAAAGGGAAGTAACTTCCTCATAATATTTTTTATTTAAGCGCAAAAACATCTCTCTTTAGTACAATTTTTTAATAAGTAAAATCCTTATGTTATATAATCTTTATCTTTAAGAGGTGGGATGTAGGAAATCTATTCTCCATATGGATAAAGTATATTAGCAAGATTCAATAATATCTCGATCAAATGTTATCTCTTCAAGAATTAATGAAAAGAAGAAAGTACATAGGTCAGGCTTTTAGAAGACTTGAAGACCTGAAGCTTCTGAAGGGGCTTGGAGGTTTTACCGATGATATAGAGCTAGCAGATCAGCATTACGCGGCTATCCTTAGAAGCCCTTACGCTCACGCTAAGATAAAGTCCATAGATGTGTCTAAAGCGTTGAAGCTGCCTGGAGTAGTGTACGTTCTAACCGGAGAGGAGGTCGCGAAGCTAACTAAGCCTATGTACGCTAGAGCGGCCCCTAGATCCCCTACTACACATTACATAATAGCTAAAGGAAAGGTTAGGTACCATGGAGAGCCCGTCGCAGCAGTTGTTGCTAAGGATAGGTATACAGCTTACGATGCACTCGATCTAATAGAGGTGGAATACGAGCCTCTACCAACCGTTATGAGCATCGAGGAGGCTCTAAAGCCCGATGCTCCCTTGATATATGAAGAGCTAGGTACGAATATAATAATACACGACAAATTTGAGTTTGGAGACTTAGAGATAGCTTTCAACAGGGCAGATGTAGTGATAAAGGAACGATTTAAAATACATCGATACGCCTCAACGCCCTTAGAAAACTACGTGGTAAATGCTTACTACGATAAGACTAGAGACGAATTACTGGTATACGCTACAGATCAACAGCCTGGAAGAACAATTTGGGGGGTATCGAGGGTTCTCGGAATTCCTCCCGAGAAGATTAGGCTTATGGTACCTCCTGTAGGTGGAGGATTCGGCTATAAGCTAGCTGTATGGCAATACGTAGCTATAATCTCCCTTTTGAGCAAACTAACTGGGAAGCCCGTTAAATGGGTTCAAACTAGAATGGAAAGCTTGTACGGGCCCCATAGACCTGATGGATATATGGATGCCGAGCTTGCTTTAAAGAGAGATGGTACAATGTTAGGAATGAAATTAGTAGATTATCAAGCAGATGGGAATTGGCCGTTTATCGCCGGCCTATATTCGCTTATCAAGTTCGCGAACATGTTCGGATGCTATAGAATAAAGAACTTAAGTTTCGAATTTTACTCTGTAGCCACGAATAAACCTCCAGTCGTTCAAGACAGAGGAGTAGGTAAGCCCTTTATGACCTTCGTGTTAGAAAGATTGGTTGATTTAGCAGCTAGAAAGCTTAAGATGGATCCCGCGGATATTAGATTCAAGAATTACATCCAGCCCGAAGAAATGCCATATACTACACCAAGCGGAGAGGTATATGAAAGCGGCAATTATCCCTTGACCTTAAAGAAGGCCCTCGAAGCTATTAACTATAAGGA
The DNA here is from genome assembly GCA_964420525.1 of uncultured Nitrososphaerales archaeon. Taxonomy (GTDB): domain Archaea; phylum Thermoproteota; class Nitrososphaeria; order Conexivisphaerales; family CALBHZ01; genus CALBHZ01. The sequence continues at coordinate 4,416 of CAYQTV010000071.1, forward strand.
ATGGAGGAAGAGACAAGAGGAGTTGAGAAAGCAGGGAAGGTATATAGGTATAGGAATCTCAACAGGCATAGAGCCCGGAACCTCGAACTTAGGTTATTACTATCTATCTAGGCCAGGGATTCCGACGTTTATGGGAGCTGGAGAGATAGCAACTATAGAAATGGATATGACCGGAAGGATTAAGGTGAGGACGAGTTCTTGCGAGATCGGTACCGGGCATATGACGAGCATAGCTCAAGTAGTTGCAGATATATTTAACATATCTCCAGAAGAGGTAACGGTTGATTTAACGTTCGATTCCGCCCAAGGCTTCTTAGGATATTCCGGCACGTACTCAAACGCTTTCCAAGATGTTGATATAGGAGCAGTGGTAAAAGCGGCAAATCAGTTAAAGGAAAAGATACTGAGAATAGCTAGTTATTACCTAAAGGTAGATCCGAAGCAACTTATAATCGAGGATAGGGCCGTAAAGGCCGTATTTGATAAGAGTAGGATGATTACGTTTGAGGATATAGCTACAATAGCGTACAGGAGGCTTTTAATGCTCCCTCCGGGAGAAGAGCCTGGTTTAGTGGTAAAAGCGGCCTATATGAATCCGTTTGCGAAGCCTCCGCAAAAGACGAACTTCAACATACAGCTAACACATGCCAACTCCGCTCATATATGTGTAGTTGAAGTAGATATAGAGACAGGAAAAGTCAACATCTTGAAATACGTAATTGTACACGATGCCGGTAGGGTTATCAATCCGAAAATCGTTGAGGGAATGGTCATTGGATCTACCGTTAGCGGAATAGGAGGCGTACTATACGAAGAGTTCGTATTTGATGAAAACGGAAATAACCTATGCCTAACCTTTGGAGAATACCTGAAGCCAACCCCTACCGAGGCGCCGGATATAGAAGTACACGAGCTACAATCTCCAGCACCCTCTACGGTTTTAGGTACGAAGGCTGCAGGGGAAGGAGGAGCCATAACTTCATTAGCAGCAGTAGCGAATGCTATTGAGGACGCCTTATCACCGTTCAATGTAAAAATTACAGAGCTTCCCTTAACTCCCGAAAAGGTATGGAGGCTTGTGAGAGGTGGTAAAAGGTGATACCGAGAAAATTTGAGTATTATAGAGCTA
>CAYQTV010000072.1:0-5472 GCA_964420525.1 uncultured Nitrososphaerales archaeon
TTTTTTTAAAAAATAAGTGGAGAAGATCGAGTACTACTTAGCCTTCTTCTTTTTTCTTGCCCCACACCCCTTCTTTTTTGTAGCTTTCTTCTTAGCCTTCTTAGCGGCCTTTTTCTTAGCCGCTTTCTTAGATGCCTTCTTCTTAGCGGCCATTCTTCTCAATCTTTTCTATTAGTTCTATCCGATTTAAACTTTATTCAAAGAGCTCGTTTTTCTAAAAAATTATGCACAGTTTATCGAATTATTTTGTAGAACAAACAAAAAGATCCTCTTAAACGCTAGATTAATGATATCGGTCTTAGAGGTCGCTTATTTGGGCAAAAATCTACCCTATTTGATTATTCTTAGTAGGTAACATAGAACCCTTACTAAATTTACGTCTAACGGGAACTTAAAACTCGATTAGTTGAGGAGAACCATTTATAACTTTTTGAGACGTTCGCTAAAGCGGATGATTGCAAGTAAAGCGGAGATCGTCGAGTTGGTTATATCCGTTTTACTGCTAAGTTTAAGTGCCATGTTGCTCAACTTAAACGTAGAAAGCGATTTAGTTAATACGATGTACTTCAAAACTATTTTCTTTCACCCTCTCTTTTCTGTAATATCCCTATTATCCGAATTTTACATATGCATAATACTTTCAATTGCATTTTTCGTTTATTACCGTGGAAGGGGAAAAGGAGGAGCTTCTCTATTCGGTTTAATTCTCGCTTTAGCTATTACCTATCTAGCTAAAGAAGCGATCTCTAGGCCAAGACCTGAGCTCTTCTACCCATCACACGACTCCTTCCCATCTGGACATTTATCTGGTATAACCTCTACCTTTAGACCTTTCATCAACTCGAGACTTAAAGCCCTTCTCTTTACGTCCTTAATTGTATTAGTCGGCATAAGTAGAATAGGGCTCGGAGCTCATTATCCTTCGGACATCCTAGCCGGCCTTAGCATAGGACTTCTCTCCAGCTTATCCGTAAGGATTTTAATGCGCTTAAAATAGGTACTTCTTTCCCATCTTCTTCCCAACTATAATAACGATGTACGCTAAGCTCGCAATTATAGCGATGGTGCCGCTACTCGTTAAATTCCATAAGACGGATAATACCAACCCTACATATCCGAATATTAAGGTCAAGGTCATAGTTAATATGAGGAATGAACGTACATCTAAGGCCAGCTCTCTCGCAATAGCCGCAGGGACCATTACCAAGGCGAATACCAGTAAGCTACCTACCGCCTTCGTCGCTAAACCTCCAGCTAAGCCCATCATTCCGAACAACAGGTAGTCGTATAAGGCCACGTTCAGTCCCATAGCGTTCGTTCCCTCAGGATCGAAGCATATGTATATAATTTCATGGTAGAAGAATATGAGGAATAAAATGCTAATCGCCGTCATAAAGGCCAGCTCGATAAGCTCCATAGGAGATAGCAAGAGGATATCCCCCAGTAGATAACCGTCTACCTTCGCTTGAAGCCAAGACGGTAGCAGAGATCTAAAGAAGGCGTACATCGATACGCTTATAGCTAAAGCGCCAGCTATGGCAATTCCAACAACTTCGGGTCCCGCATGTCTGCCTGCGTAGGCTACTATTAGAGATGCAGCTACGCTAAAAAGGATGGCCATAGCGTAGGGGTTTACATCTAAGCCGGTTACATATCCTAGAAATACCCCTAGAGCCGCTCCTCCTAGAGCGGCATGAGCCGATTCCGCCGGTAGATACGCTACTCCTCTCAATACGGCTATTCCTCCACCTCCTAGAGCTATTAATGATAGTATGAACACGGCTACGTAGGCTCTCAGCATAAATGGAGATATCAAGACGTCAAGCATGGTAATCACCTAATATCACGCTAGGACATGGTTCTCCGTGAAAGATCTTGACTGCGGGCCCATATACCTTCTTCAAAACTTCCTCGTTTTCTAGTACCTCCTTAGGCTTGCCGAAGGCCAACAACCTCTTATTTAAAACGATCAGATAATCGGATATAGCGGATACCGTATTTACGTCATGTGTAACCATTATAATTGAAATGCCTTCTAATTTAAGAGCGTTTAAAAGGCTCACGAGCTCACACTGAACCTTAGCATCTACTCCGCTGAAGGGTTCATCCAGTAGTAAAAGCCTCGGATGTCTCACGATAGCTCTAGCTATTAGAACCCTCTGTTGCTGACCTCCAGATAACTCGTGAAATGGCTTCTTCTTAAGATTAAGCAGACCTACCTTATCTAAGGCCCACTCTACCCTCTTCCAGTCATCTTTCGTGTGTATCCTGGGAAAAGACCTAGATAGCATTATCCCCATCATTACTATCTGTTCGACGTTAATCGGGACCGGAGAGTATATCTTCTCTATCTGTGGAACATATCCAATAATCTCCCTTATCTCAATAGGCCTTTTATAGGGATCTATACCGAATACACTTACCTCTCCCTTCTCCTTTGGAACCATCCCTAGTAGGCTCTTAAGCAACGTCGTCTTTCCAGCTCCGTTAGGCCCTATAACGGTAGTGAAAAACGGAGCTCTTAGCTCAAAGGACACATCCTCTAAAGCAACGACGTCCTTGAACTTCACGGTTAAATCCTTAACCATTACGTCCTCCATTTCCTTCACCTATGGTTATGTGGGATTTCGTAGCCGTGAGGGCAGTACTTAGGCTTATTTTGCATCTTGCAAATGGATTTCGCGACCTCCTTCGAAATTAGGTAATCTAGTTTAGACGCTTCCCTACAGGCCACGTTTAGCGATAGCCCTAAATATTCACAGAAGAAGCTTTCCATCACTCTATGTACGTGTACAAGCTCCCTCGCTACCCTCACCCCTTTATCGGTTAAGGTTATAGGCCCCCATGCCTTCCTGCTTATAAGCCCCTTCTTCTCAAGCCTCTTCAATACATCTATTGAAGAGGGAGGCTTTACATCGAAATGTTTAGCTAATACGTAGCTAGTAACCTCTCCTCCCTCTTCAAATATTATTACGTATATCTTCTTGAGGTATTTTGCCTCCACTTCATTTAGCTTCTCGTTCATCTCTCACTCAACCTCTTATGGAGAAAGGCTATTATTATAAGCTCGGCTCCTGCAAATATAGCCAATAAAACGGCGAGATAGAACAAAAAGCCCTCTTCTGCAACGTTAACGTTTTCCGTCCTTAAAGACGTAATAGATCCTAGATTATACGACATTAAGGAGATATAATCATATACCCCTCCTACGCTAAATACCCTAACGTCGTAAATGGGAGCTCCGGTCTCGTACGATAAAGCTTCTATTTGGCTTGATAACTGAGGGAAGTTCTCAGCAATTTCGGATCGTAAAATAGCGATAAAAGTTCCATTTAATAAACCTCTTCTCGCAATTTCTAAAGTCTTAGGAGATAAACCACCTTCTCTCATTAAAATTAATCCCGTTTTTAACCCTAAGGATTCAGCAACGTATTGTTCAGCGTAGAAGCCCGCTACCACCCTTTTACCTGTAAGCCCCTTCTCCTTCACTTCCTTCAAGGCCTCTTCGAAGAATAGATCTACGTTATTCATAAATTCCTCAGCTCTTTCAAGATATAGCTCCCTATTTAAAGGATCTATTTTTGAAAGTCTAATCGCAACTCCATACGCTATCTTCTTGCAGTTCTCCGGAAGGAGCCAGAAGGCATGAACGTTAGGTTCGTTAACCGAAGGGGTTCTAAGAAGCTTTAAACCTAAATCGTGCAATAAATCCAGCGATATTTCGCTAACCTCTACCCCCTTTTCCTTAGCTACTATCTTCGCTAACTCTACTTCCCACGGTATGTGGCCTGTATGTACTATTAAATCGGCCTTCATAGCCTTTTCAACGATATCGGGTTTAAGCGTATAGCGATGGGCTTCTACGCCAGATGGCAAGAGAACGACGATATCAACGCTTTCTCCCGCTATCGGCCTTACTAAGGGAAGGATGCCGGATATGGAGACGGCTACAATAGGTCTATCGTACGCTATCGCATTCGATAAGCTAAGGAAGGTGATTGATAAAGCTAGTGGTAACACAGCTATAACTTTTATCCTCATTTGTTAGGGTAATCCTAACTTTCCTCTAATTTAAATCTTTTGAAGAAGTAAATAACCTCAGGAAAACTTATTAAATTTCTCACGCATTATCTGTAGTAACATGGCGCAATACGTTACCCTTAAAGTAGCAGAAGCCTATCCTCAAGATGCCGGAAGAGGCGTAGTTAGGATAGATCCTAAGATAGCTCAAGAACTCGGCTTAACGTCTGGAGATGTTGTTGAAATCGTAGGTAAAAAGAAGACTTATGCGATTTATTGGATAGGTAGACCTGAAGATTACGGTAGGGGAGTTATAAGGATGGACGGTTATATAAGGAACAACGCCGGCGTCGCTATAGACGATAAGGTACAAGTAAGGAAGGTACAGGTAAAGCAAGCTCAAAGGGTCACGTTAGCTCCGACTGAACCTTTGAGGATAGTTGGAGCTGAGGAATACCTCTTAAGCGTTCTAGAGGGCAGGGTCTTAACTAGAGGCGATACGGTAACTATAAACGTAATGGGAAACAAGATAGATCTGATAGTTACTGGAATTAACCCTCCAGCCGATGCGGTTATCATTACTCCTTCAACTCAAATAGTTGTAAGTGAAGAGGTGGCAAAAGCCGTTCCGAAGGGAATACCTAGGGTTACCTACGAGGATATCGGAGGGTTAAAGGAAGCTATACAGAAGATCAGGGAGATGGTAGAGCTCCCCTTAAGGCATCCCGAGCTATTCGAAAGATTAGGTATTGAAGCTCCAAAAGGAGTGTTATTATACGGCCCACCCGGTACCGGTAAAACGCTATTAGCTAAAGCCGTAGCTAACGAGACGAACGCTAACTTCTATAGCATAAGCGGACCTGAGATAATGAGCAAGTTCTACGGAGAAAGCGAGGCTAGGCTTAGGGAGATATTCAAGGAGGCTAGGGAGAAGGCGCCAAGCATTATCTTCATAGACGAAATAGATTCCATCGCTCCTAAGAGGGAGGAGGTAACTGGAGAGGTGGAGAGGAGGGTAGTAAGCCAGCTACTAACCTTAATGGACGGGCTTCAATCTAGAGGAAAGGTAGTCGTTATAGGAGCTACGAACAGGCCGAATGCGGTAGATCCTGCTTTAAGAAGGCCCGGTAGGTTCGATAGGGAGATAGAGATAGGAGTACCGGATAGGCAAGGGAGGCTTGAAATTCTACAGATACATACTAGAGGAATGCCTTTAGCCGAGGACGTAGATCTAGGTAAGATAGCCGATATAACCCATGGCTTCGTCGGAGCCGATCTCCAAGCGTTATGTAAAGAGGCGGCTATGAGAGCTTTAAGGAGGGTTCTACCTGAAATAGATTTAGAAGCTGAAAGCATACCGGCTGAGGTTTTGAACAAGATCACCGTAACCATGAAGGACTTCATGGATGCCTTAAAGGACGTTCATCCATCGGCGATGAGAGAAGTTCTAGT
>CAYQTV010000073.1:0-5458 GCA_964420525.1 uncultured Nitrososphaerales archaeon
TCTACCGGTATTACATCAATTCCTGCATCGTGTAATATTTTTACTTCGTCCTTAGATCTTTCGTAGTTCCACCTAGGTATTATAAACCTCTTGACCCTTACTCTCCTCGTTCTCACGGCCGCTATTATCTTGCCAGATCCTCTCCACCCCAGTCCTCCAACTGGTCCCACGTTTCCCTTAATATCGGCCTTACCGGTCATCACTACATCTAATTCAACGGGTATTCCTGAGAGCTCCGATATAGCGGCTACGCTAAAGGTAACTCCCAAGCTAGGACCGCTAACTCCTAGACCAGGCACGCCCTCCAATGGGCTTATAACTTGGAACTTGAAATCAAAGTTAGATATATCAATTCCCGTTTTCTCCCTAATATATCCTCTAACGTACTCAGTCGCATTTATCGCGCTCTCTAATACACTAGTGTCTTCAACAGGCATCGCTCCGGTTACCGCGGTTTTCGCAGCACCTGTTACTATTACCCTTCCAGAACCCCTGGGATTTATAGAACATTCAACTAAGAGAGGTATGCCCTTCCTTCCTTGGATATCCGTAGCTAATCCGATTGCAGCACCCGTTCCCTTCGTTTTGTATATAATACTTTCTTGAGCGTCCATCATTTCCCTATCTATCTCGCTCTCTAACGCCTCCGATGCCTTTTCAAAGTGGTAGAGCCTTATTTTATACGTAGTAGGCTTTATCGTCTTCAAAGTTTCAGGATCAATAGATTTTAACACTTCTTCCAGTCTCTCCAAATCATCCTTGTACAACCTCTTCAGCTCCCTTATCCTTACTTCGTCTCCGCTCTCGTAAGCTTTAGATAACTCCATAGCCGCTACAACCTCTTCAGATCTCAGTCTATTAGCCTCTCTAATTATTTCAGCAACTACCCTAGGAGATACGGCTCTAAACCTCTTAATTACCTTGAGAACGTTTTCAGGCGTAGCCTCGGGATGTAGATGCGGTAGGTAATGTCTTAAATGTACCCTAATTATATCTAGCCTCTCTTCATCATTTCTAGGTAAAGGTATCTCGATAATATAGGGCTCAAATCTATTTAGAACGGCTTCATCTATCGCTTCTAATCTATTAGTTGCCGCAATAACGATTACGTTCTCTAAAGGTTGTAAACCATCTAGCTCCGTTAGAATCTGCGCCGTTAACCTATCGCTTACCGGATCTCCTTTCCTCTTCCCGGCGATAACGTCGAATTCATCGAAGAATATTATGCTCGGAGCATGCCTCCTAGCTAGGGAGAATAAATCCCTAATATTCTTTTCAGGTTCTCCTACCCATTTAGCGTTTATTAGTAACTGAGCTGCTGGAACGTAGAAGAAGGTAGCGTCATTTTCTTTAGCTATAGCCTTTGATAGATACGTCTTTCCACAACCCGGCTCTCCCCACAGTAGGAAGCCCTTAGGAGGTACCCAGTTTAGCTTGCTGGCTAGCTCTGGCTTTAAACTCAAGGAGATGATTTTAAACAGCTTTTCCTTTATACCGAAGAGACCTCCTACATCGCTATATCCAACGGCGGGCTTTATCTTGAGAACCGTACTCATTACTTCGGTGCTCTTCTCTTGTTCAACGTAGCCTCTAAGCTCTCTAGCTACCAACTTAAAGTCGTCAAGTGTAACTCTATACTTTAGGCTTCCTTTCTTCCTGATAATTCCTCTAAATAAGCTACTGCGTAAAGGCTCTACTTTATGCTGGTAAACCCTCTGACACGCGTCTATAATATCAAATGGACTTAGCTGAGTTTGCCTAAAGGCGCTTACCGATCTTTCTAAAATCTTAAGCACTTCATTAGCATCTAAATGTTCCCATCCATACTTCCTAAGCTCGGCTTTCAATACAGCTAGTAGAATATCCCGCGTTAGGTTTTGATCGAGGTCTATGATATATGCTCTCCTTCTAATGTCTTCTCTAATACTTTCAAACTTATTAGTTGCCGCGATAACGACGGTTCTCTCATCCGTGTTTTGTATCCTGTTTATATTGTCTATAAAGGCATCTTGTACTCTAATGTCCTCTCTATCCGCTCCATGTTCTGGACGAGCGACTCTAAAGCCTATAGTTTGGAATTCATCGAAGAATATTATGCTCGGAGTTTCCTTAGCTCTGTTAAATATGCTTGATATGTTCCTGATGCTCTGACCGTAATACGGATGGAAGATATCTTCTCCTCTTACTACGATAGGTTGTACGTTTACCCCTTTTTCTAACCCATACTTAATAGCCTCCCTTATGCAAACTTCCGCTAACAAGGTCTTACCGGTTCCCGTAGACCCCTTCAGTATGAAGAACTTAGGAGGAGGCATTCCCTGTAGAATATTCCTTACGGTAGGATCTCTTATCACGTGGTATGCTATAGATGAGATTATAAGCTCGAACTCCTTTTCTCTGCCTATAAGATCTTCCTTGCTCCTAGGAAACTTCTTTTCAAGCTCCATTAACCTCTTCTTTATCTTTCGAGGGTTAAGCCTAGCGTTCCTCCACCTCCTGTAGTTACGGTTAACTAAGTAGAGAGGGAGGCTTAGCAGTTTGCGAAGCCTTGGATGTTTAATCCACCAAGGCTTCTCTCCTCCCCAGATGTGCTCTTCATCACTGCTCATCGATAAGCTCATACCATCCCCTCCACTTCCCTATAGCGTAAATTACGGTTAGGACTAAGAAGAGAGTTGAAGCTAACATTAGATCTGTTAAGGTTATCAATGGCCCAATTCTCAACAATCGAGCTAGTACTATAGAGATGAAAGCTCCAATTAAGATAAACACTAGGATCAAGGAGGAGGCGTAAAAAGCATACCTTAAAAGTAAGGAGAAGGTATCCATTTTACTCCATCTCTTAAACTTTCTCTTATAGTCCTTAACATCTAGATATCCTGTAACAAGGAAAAGAGGGAATAATGTGAAATAGATAATGTACTCCCAAGTAGGCAAGCTCGGGGATATCATATCTAGTAAGCCGAAGTTTAATGGTTTAACCTCCAACGTTCTCAACATACTGAGCTCTAATTGAGCTGAGATATTGCCCGGTATTACATAAGAGGCTATAAGGGAAGCTATGCCTTCTTTAACTATAGATATATTTAGCTCAATAAGTTTATTTGATGAAAAAATCAAGGTATACAAAACAGCTTTGTTAGTAGCGTTTTTGAGATGAATTTCTATTTCCCCTTTACTCCCATGCTCGTCACTAATGCTTTCTATAAATGCTTCAATGTTCTCTACCTTAGAATATGAAACTACGACTGTTCCTTCGCTCTCATATCTTACTATGACGTAATCATTTGGACTTGTAAGATGGATTTTAGGAACTTTAATTACCACACCTTCAGAAGCATATACCGTAGAAGAGGTAATGAAAACGAATACCATCAGTAGAACAAATAACCACTTCCCCTGCATCCATTTTTACTCTGGCTTTTCTATTATATAAGAATTGTTTTAAATTACAACAAAACCTACCTCATTTATAATTTTATTAAAAGTATTAAATCACTTTGGTAAAATTTATATAAAGATTATTGAATAAACAGCTAGCCTTCCTATTAGCTAGGAAATCTTATTAATGACCAAGATTAAAGCCTTTTAGTAGTTAATGCACGCTACAGAGGCTCTTCAACGCATACAGAAGATAACGGAAAGATCGAAATATCAAGATGTTTCAATTATAAAAGTTAGAGGATTTAGATTAGCCTATCGAGGGGAATCACTAGAGCTAACAGAGCAAGAGGAAAGCCTATTAGCATCAAGGGCTTTATCAAAAGGTTACGGCATAGCTTCCACTACTAAGATAAACACGGAAGAGCTGGAGAAGGTAGCTAAGCTTGCAATTAAAAACGCTAATAACGCTCAACCTGCCGAACTTAGCCCGGTAAAGCCCGAAAGGGGAACGAATACGGTATCTGAGAGAAAACCCTTTACCGTAGAAGAAGCCCAAAAGCTACTTAGTTACATCAAATACCTATTCGATAAAGAGCTTTCTTTCCTTAAACCTCATATTGAGCTAATACTGGATCACGAAGTTAAGGAAAGGGAGATGGCTAGTACTGAAGGGCATAACATAACCGAGAGAATACCTTACTCTACCTTAGTTCTATACGCATCCTTGGAGAAGGAGGGAGCTTCCGTAAGCGAAGTAGTCGGAGGTATTGGAGGTTTAGAGGTTTTAATATCTAGGGATTGGGAAGGGATAATTAAAGCTATATCAGAAAGGTTGATACATTCAGCGAAGGCTAAAGTGCTGTCTCCTCTAGCTAAGGGCAACAGGTTCACCATTATATTAGATGAAGTAGCTACGGGCTTTTTAGCTCATGAGATTGCCCATTCACTTGAAGCAGAGAACTTCAATCCATACGTATACAGTAACATAAAGCCGAGCTCTTACGCGAAGCTAATAGACGATCCGCATATTCCTTACGGCTACGGATCTAGGGTATGGGATGATGAAGGAGTAAGGACAGTTAGGAAAACGCTAATATCTGAGGATCAAATCTCATTACTTCACACTAGATTAACTGCGAAGGAAGGAGAAAGGCCTGGAAATGCTAGAGGGATACTACATAAGCCAAAAGCCTTAATGAGTAATACATATTTCATGCCTGGAGATTGGAGGGTAGACGAAATATTCCAAGAGACCAGAGAAGCCATATTCGTAAGGGGGGCAACGAGAGCAGAAGTTAATACCTCTACTGGAATTTTAACCTTACAAGCTGAAGTAAGTTATTACTATAGAAAGAATAAAGGCTTAGAGCCCTTGAAAGGCGTAACGATACAAGATAGCATAAGGAGGATTATCTCCGCTATAGATGCAGCATCCAAGGTAGCAGGAATTCGACCTAATGTAGAAAAGGGATATAACGTATCGGACGGAGGTCCTTATTTAAGGCTCGATAGGGTAAGATGTGCTTAAATAACCTTGATAATTTTCCGCATTAAGGTGATTAGGAAATGCAGATAGCCATTTTAGGATCTGCCGGTTCAGGGAAAACCCTGATAACAGCCAAATTTGGAGAATTTTTGGAGAAAGAGGGCTATACAGTTAAAAGGTTAAATCTCGATCCAGGAGTTTTATCTTTACCTTATGAACCGGACTTTGACGTGAGGGATTACTTCACACTTGAAGAAATTATGAGGAAGGAGAATCTAGGGCCTAACGGAGCTATATTAGAAGCAATGGATAGGCTTTCAAAATTAAAGCTTCCATCATATAATGCTGATTACGTCCTAATAGATACCCCAGGACAGCTGGAGGTCTTCGCCTTTAGAGACTCCGGCCCAGCTATTTTCAAGGATATGAAGGAAGTTTACGGCATTTTCATAATAGACGCTACATCATCGTTAAAAGCCATACCCGGCTTACTACTATATTCCTTAACGATACAATACACATTAGGTATCGAAAGAATAGTAAACGTAGTAAATAAGGTAGATTTAATAGATTCGGAGAAGAGAAAGG
>CAYQTV010000074.1:0-5409 GCA_964420525.1 uncultured Nitrososphaerales archaeon
CGAGTTTTATAGAAAGGGATCGAGGCTTAATTCCCATAAAGCTAGCGGGCAAGCCTTGGGCCCTTCTAAAATGGCAATATGCGGCCTTAGTAGATCTTGGATATAGTTCCGATGGAGAAAGCCATCTTTCCCTTGACAAGCGCTTTAACGATCCTCCCTTCAATGTTGTTAGCTATGGAATAAACCTGGGCTTTACCTCTTCTACTCCTATTTAAGATCCCCTTTTCCTCCATTTTAATCAGCACCCTTCTTATTTTTCCCACGTATCCCTTCTTTGAATCGAGCTTAACGCTCGCTCTCCCCTCTCCTAAGGCCATCATAATCTTCCTCATAGATAGCCCTTCTGGATTTTTCGATAAGATCTTAAGAAGTCTATACTCGATAGTATCTCCGAAACAATCCTCTATTATAGGAGATATAATCCAAGCTAAATCGTTGAGGTAGTGTCTGAGAATCGTTACAAGCACGACGTCATTCATAGTACTCCGCTAACCTCCTCAACTGATCTAATCCCTTATTGGTTATCTTATACCTTCCATCCTTCTCAATCAGCATCCCTTCTTCTCCCAAACGTTTCAGAACATCCCTCAATATTCCTGAAAGATGCGGTAGGTAAGCGCTTAAGCCTTCAAACGTAGCTTCTCGATCTTCGAGAGCTTTTAGAATTTCGTAAGCCTCCCTCGAATCTAGGAGATCGACATCGTTAAGTTCCTCCTTAAACTCGTACCTTTCGAGGTCGAGAAATCCCTTCGCTTTATACCATCTCCCCCTCGTAATTTCAAAGAAATCTCCATCTACCTTAACCTTAGTTAGGAAATCTAAACCTACGTCTTTCTCACAAATAGCTATTATGGGGACTTTTCCTAAAGCCTTCTCTACCTCCTTCACCATCGCTCCCTTAAGCCAGCTATCTGGTTCGCAGAGTACGATGACGTTCGAATTAACGCAGTTCTTCAAGGCTAAGACAACGGCTAACGAGTACATGACCTTTCTCGCCGCTTCCCATTTAAATCCAGATAGATCTAATAGAGTGGGTTTACTGAAATCTAGCTCTACATCCTTTCCAAAGGATACGGAAGACAGGTACATCATTAACTCCTTTAACCTCTCCGCTATTCCCCTTACTTGATAATCGTTCGTCTCTAAGGAATCCAAGAATCCAGTTAATCCGAAGATCGTGATTGATGGAGAAGTTCTGAAAAACCTGCTTAAAATAGCTCCGATTACAGCTCTTCCTCTCTCGTCTAGATTTAATGAGAAGCATAGAACGTCTATTAACTGATCTAAGCTCATAAGCTCCAGTAGCTTATAGCTAAAGAGGCTTCCTCCTACGGCCTTTATCCAAGATGGCCAGCTCTTAACGTCTATTACTATGGGATTGAGATCTATTTCGATAAGCCTCTTAGCTATGGAGGGTGCCAGCTCGTAAGCTTTTTTACCGTATATGCAAGTTCCGTACAACAGGTCTATAACTCCGATCGTCTCGTTCATCTAGATCGCTATACATCGAGAGGGTAAATAAAGGGCTAATTTGTAAAATGCCACTGGTAAGCCTTTACCAATCGTCTATCTCAATAAAATGGTAAATCGGCACCTACTTAGAGGACAGAATGTAACACACGCCTAAAAGAACTAGAGCTAACATAGCTCCTCCAACTAAGTAGAGCGGTTGATTTTGATGGATTGCTTGAAATACGGCTAAAGCGAATACAATAGCTGGAGGAATGAAAAACCCCCATTTTCCTCTCCTCTTCTTCTTAGGAGGGGACGATCTGATAGATGAAATAACCTCAATTAAGAGAGGCGTTGGATACCAGATCCCGTTTTTCCTCATTACAAGGCCTGCACTTTCCATGTTTATCAACATTTTCCTTAAGTTGGATGGATCCGCTTCCATAGATCTAGCTAGCTCATTTAACCTCATAGGCTTCTTTAATAGCAGTAGAGCTATAGCTACCCTAGACTCGCTGGACAACGCCTCAAAAATCTTCGCTATAGGCTTTAGCTCCTCCCTTTCCACGTGTTATATAAGACGCTGAAAGTTTATAAGTACTACATTACGTCGATGATGTGATGCCAAAGAGGATACCGAGACAGCCTGAAATAAACATAGGGACCGCAGGACATGTAGATCATGGGAAGTGCCTTACGTTAGACGACTTCCTCCTGTTTAGAGGGGAAATGGTAAGGGGAAGAGACTTACTGCAGCTCGTTCATAAGTACGGCAATTTAATTCTCTATAATGAAAACGAAGAGTTGTATTCCATCGATGGCTTTACCTATAGCTTTAGCTCGGATTGGAGCTTAAGTCTAACGGAACCCCTTGTATATGTGCAAAAGTACGATGGAGCTATTCTAGAAATCGAGACTTGTAAAGGAAGGAGGATTAAAGTAACCCCTTCTCACCCCTTCTTCAGTAGAGATAGGGGATGGATACGCGCCGATAAGCTTAAGGTAGGAGATGAAGTAGCGGTTTTCAAAAAAGCAGTAAAAGCGAAAGGAGAGGTGAAAGTTAAAGCGGGATCGGACTATGAACTCGCCAATTTACACTACAAGCTATCTAGGGAAGGGTTCGACGTAGAGATAAGATGGGGGAAAAGGCCGCTTTTAATCGCTAAGGAGAAGGAGAGTAGAGATAACGTAACGTGGGACAGAGTAACTTCTATTACAAAGAAGAAATACTCGGGATATTTAATAGATCTCTCGGTACCGTATTATCACAACTTCATAGCCGGTTTAGGGTGCTTCATATCCCATAATACCACTATGGTTGAGGCTTTAACTGGAAAGTGGACGAGCGCTCATAGCGAAGAGCTTAGGAGGGGAATTACGATAAAGGTGGGATATGCAGATGCCCCTATATACGAATGCAAGAACTGCCCTAAGCCTGAAGCCTTCAATACCGATGGCGTATGTAGTCGCTGTGGACGAGAGTCCGTTCTCAGAAGGGTGGTAAGCTTCGTCGATTGTCCTGGACATGAAAGCCTGATGGCTAATACCTTAAGCGGGGCGGCCTTAATGGACGGCGCTATACTCGTTATAGCTGCTAATGAGCCCGTGCCGCAGCCTCAAACTAGGGAGCATCTTCAGGCTTTAAAGATGATAGGCATAAAGAACATCGTTGTCGTCCAGAATAAGATAGACCTAGTCAGCTACAATCAAGCTTTAGATAATTACGAAAGAATACTGGACTTCCTATCTGCCTACGGATATGCAGATGCCCCAGTAATACCGATATCGGCTCAAAAGGGATACAATATAGATGCTTTAATTGAAGCGATTGAAGAATACATACCAACTCCTCAAAGAGACGAGTCCGCTCCACCGCTAATGCAGGTACTGAGATCCTTCGATATCAATAAGCCTGGTACTCCCATAGAGAAGTTCGTTGGAGGCGTACTAGGAGGATCTCTAAAGCAAGGGGTATTGAAAGTTGGTGATGAAATAGAGATTAAGCCAGGAATATACCTAAGGGAGAAAAACGTCTATCAGCCCGTAATAACTAAGGTAGTAAGCCTAGGAACCGGAGCCGGGCTTGTAGATGAAGTCAAGCCGGGAGGTCTGATAGCCGTAGGAACCACTTTAGACCCCTACTTCACGAAGAGCGACGTTATGGTAGGCAACTTCATAGCTAAGCCTGGGATACTTCCAGATCCAGTTTGGGAGATAACTATGAAAACTCAATTGTTGGAAATAGCTGTAGGAACTCAAGAGCTCGTCAAGGTGGAGAAGCTAAAAATGAACGAGCTTCTCAGATTAAACGTAGGAACGGCGGTAACGGCAGGCGTTGTAACCTCCATTAAGGACGATATAGCGACCGTTAAGCTAAGGAGGCCCGTAGTCCTCCTTAAAGACTCTAGAATCGCTATAAGTAGGAGGATAGGGGATAGGTGGAGGTTAATAGGAGTTGGTGTGCCGGCTTGAAGGTCGTATTCGATACGAGCTTTATCATATACATATGTCAGAAGCCTAGCTCCGTTATGAGGGAAATGGAGGACATTTTAGGTAAGGTAGAGATAGTGGTTCCATCTCCAGTTTACAATGAAGTAAAGAGGCTTGCTAAGAGGAAGAAGCCTGCCAAAGTAGCTTTAGAAAAGCTATCTAAAGACGCTGAAATAGTAGAACACGAAGGCCCAGCCGATAAAGCTATAATAGACGTGGCTAGGAGGCTAAAGGCTCCTATAGCAACTACAGACCTCTCGTTGGCCGCTAAGCTCAGAAGGGAAGGCCTACCTTACTTTACAGTGAAAGACGATCACTTAGTAACCATAGGAAAGCCCATCCTCTGAATAAAAGTTATAAGCATATTAGTTAAGAGATAGTCCAGAGGAGGTTCTAAGTTGTTTCAAATAGTAAGGCTTAGAGATGTGGTGAGAATACCTCCGGATAGGATCGGAAAGCCTTTAAAGGAGGTAGCGACCGAAATTTTAAGGACTAGATACGAGAGTACTTTATCTTACGATTACGGTTACATAATTAGGGTTTTTGATGTAAAGGTAGACCCTGTAGGAAAGCTAGTACATGGAGATGGCGGTACCTATCATAAAGCGGAGTTCTCCATGTTGACCTTTTACCCTAAAGTCGGAGAGGTTATTGAAGGAGAGGTCGTTGAAATAACGGATTTCGGGGCCTTCGTTAAAATAGGGCCAGCCGACGCTCTTCTGCACATCAGCCAGATCTTAGATGATTATCTATCAATTGACATGAAGCAGGGGATGATTATAGGAAGCAATACTCAAAGGGTGTTGAAGGTAGGTTCGAAGGTGAGGGTTAAGATAACGGCCGTAAGCTTGGGAAGGGGGGCTAGCTTAGGGAAGATAGGGGTTACCTGTAGACAGCCATTCCTAGGAGCTTTAGAGTGGATAGAGGAGGATTTGAAGAAGATTAAGGAAGCTAAGGAGGCGAAGAAGTAATGGTAAAAGAGCTGGCTTGTAGGAAGTGTAGGGCTCTAACTACGGGAAAGACCTGTCCGGTTTGCGGCTCAAGCGATTTAACCGAGAATTGGAGCGGTCTAGTATTAATAGTAGATCCGGAGAACTCGGAAATAGCTAAGATCATAGGCATTAAGGAAAAGGGAAGATACGCTTTAAACGTTGTCTAAAGACCTAATCTTACCTACTAAAACTAGGAGGAAGTTAAAAAGGCCTTTAGGAAGGCTTATAGAGAAAATCGATGATAACGTAATAAAGGAGCTCGCTAAAGGCCCTTTCGTTACGGTTGGAGATAGGGTTACCGAGACCTTTACCGATAAGGGCCTCTCCCCTCTTCTAGAGATAGTAGATGCTAGGGAGATGAGAAAGGAAAGGAAGCTTCCCAGAGGCCTTTATCAAGCGTTGGTAAAAGTTAGAAATCCAGCCGGAACGATTACCGAGGAGGCGATGAACGCCATTAAGGAGTCCTTCAAGAAGG
>CAYQTV010000075.1:0-4135 GCA_964420525.1 uncultured Nitrososphaerales archaeon
CTTGCTATGCAATTATAACTTTATCTACCCCGGTTACTAATGTGTTGTGTGGATAAGTTGGATTTAAAAGCAGAGGATTTCCTTCAACAAGATTACGATATAGTGGACATAAACGATACGCTATCTAAGTGTTTAGGGATTTTTAAGGAGAAACATCCTAAGGTATTGATAGTCTACGATTTACTTAGGGATAAGTACTTAGGGCTTTTAACTGAGAGATGGATTTATAAAGGGAAGGTGGATCCCGCGAAGGCTAAAGTTAAAAGCGTGTATAGGACCGCTCCTAAAGCCTCAGCTCAAACTCCTCTCGTTAAGCTAGCTAAATTAATGGTGGAAAACGACGTTAGACAGCTTCCTATCTTTAGGAACGATGAACTAATAGGGATCGTTACGGATGAATCTATAATGAAGTTCGTAGCTAGTAACATGAAGGGTAAGGTCGAGAACTTAATGACTAAGAATCCGGTAACGGTAAGCGAAGAGGAATCGATAGCGAAGGCGATTGCGGTAATGAGGGAAAGCGGAGTCGCGAAACTTCCGATCGTTAGGGGAGAAAAAGCGATCGGAATAGTTACCATGCACGATATCGTTCATAAGGTAATGGAGCCCAGGGTTAGAGCGAGCTTAGGAGAGGTAGTTGGAGAGAAGAGAAGGCCCTTAAGAGATCCTATATCTACGATAATGACTAAAGGCGTTATAACTGTAATGCCGAAGGACAGCGTAACTAAAGCGATAAGCTTGATGATCAAGTTCAATATCTCATCTCTAGTAGTAGCTGAAAATGGAAAGACGATAGGATTGATAACTATAACTAATATTTTAAGAAAGATAGCTGAAATGGAAGAGGATGAGCAGAGCATCATGGTTCAGCTTTCCGTGAGAGATTCAAGCGATTACAGAATTGAAGATCTAAGTAAGGAGTGGTTGATGGAATCGCTTGGATCCTTTGCTAGACATCACGCTAAGTTCTTAGGACGTTCCTCCATCACTATATTTATTAAAAGACATAAGAAGAAGAGGAGGAGAGGAGGAAGGCTTACTCACATAAGGATCCAGGTAAATAGCTCTGCTGGACAGTTCACCGGAGTTGGAGAAGGCTGGGGGATAAACTCGGCGATTAAAAAGGCTCTATCAAACTTAGATAGGAGGATAAGGAAAGAAAGGGAAAGGTACGAGATGATCGAAGCTGGAGATATACTACTAGAGGAAGCGCTAGGTCTACTCGCCTAACTCCAACTATAAGGATCGAAGGATAAGGCCCTTTCTAGACTAAGCTTTGTCTCGGCTTCTTGATACTCCTCAGCAACCTCTTCTATCCTCGATAGTATCTGCCTTGCTTCCTGAAATTCAGATGCCTTGTAATCCGTTTTTACGATCTCCCCCTCCTTAAACTCGATCTTACAGCCTTCGATCCTTATAGGGGCCTCTATCCAGGATTTCTCACCTCCCTTAGGAGTCGATCTTAAGATAAATACGTAAGCCGTTCTCTTACCGCTCGACTCTTCTACCCAAACGACCGCTTGACATATGCCAACGTTTCTGTACAGCTTAATCAAAATATCCCTATACCTTTCGCTTGCCTTGGGCTCTGGAAGTCTAGCAAGTCCAGCTAATTTTTTCCTAGTAAGCACTTCTTCCAGCTCCTTTAATAGATCCATAGAGGTGAGATCGGATACCTCGTATCTTAACATAGCTATACCTTAAGCGATCCACCTTTATAAAAGATTGTTAGGTAACCGTCTATTCGACAATAAGCAAATCTTGAAAAGATAGCCTTTTAAATATTAAACTTTTAGAAAGTTTGCACGTATGTTATGGTAAAAGTTATAAATACAGGATTTTAAGCTATTAATGTAAAATTGAGGGGGGCAATATGTCGTATCTCATATCTTCCTCTGCATTTTCTCTCATTCTGGAGGTGAGCGCTCACGGCTAAGAGGTTAATGTTCGATATAGTGGTGATAGGAGAGAGGTGTAAGGAATGCGGTATGTGCATAAACGTTTGTCCAAAGAAGATATTGGAAAGAGGAGAGAAGACAAACTCTAGAGGATTCTACGTAACGTATTCTCCTAAACCAGAGGAATGCGTTGGGTGCAGATTATGCGAATACGTATGCCCAGATTTCGCGCTATTTATTAGGCCCTCCTCCTCTCCCACCTATATACTCGTTAAGAGGTGAGAATAAATGAGGGTTGAGTTCATAAGCGGAAATGAAGCCTCGGCCGAGGGTGCTATGACCGCGGGGCTAAAGGTTTACGTAGGATATCCAATCACACCATCTAGCGATCTATTTGAATATTTATCTGAAAAGCTTCCGGAGAGAGGAGGAATCGTATTTCAAGGGGAAGACGAAATAGCCTCTATCAACGCTTTGGTTGGAGCGGCTTTAGCTGGAGCTAAGGCTATGACGGCTACCAGCGGTCCAGGCCTTAGCTTAATGGCAGAGGGCATCGGATTGGCGTGTATGGTAGAGGCTCCTCTAGTTATAGTAGATGTAATGAGAGCCGGTCCTAGCACTGGCATAGCCACGCACGTAGGACAAGGGGATATAATGCAATCTAGGTGGCTTTCCCACGGTCCCTATAACTTAGTTGCCTTCGCTCCCTTCTCTGCACAAGAGGCCTTCGATTATACCGTTAAGGCCTTTAACGTAGCCGTGAGGCTTAGGATACCCGTAATACTGCTATCCGACGCGACCATAGGTCATACGAGGGAAAGGGTCGTTATTAAAGAGCCGGGGGAGATCGAAGTCGAGGACTTCAAAAGGCCTACGGTTCCTCCGGAGAAGTATAAGTTCTACGACCCCGATCCTAGGGATTTAGTACCCCCGATGGCCTTCTTTGGAGAAGGGTACTATATACATGCGGAATCTCTATCGCATGATGAAAGGGGCTATTACGACACTAGGCCCGCCGTCTACAGAAGGCTAGTTGAAAGGTTAGTTGAGAAAGTTGAGAGGAATAAGAAATCGATAGTAGCATCGAAGAGCTATTATACAGATGATGCTGAAATACTGTTCGTAGCCTTCGGCTCTGTTGCTAGATCTACATTAGCTTTAGTTAGGGATTTAAGGGAACAAGGGATAAAAGCGGGATTATTTAGGCCTATCTCCATATGGCCATTAGATGATGAAAAGCTAATTGAAGCCTCTAAAAGAGCTAAGAAGGTCATAGTAGTCGAGCTAAATCAAGGGCAGTTAGTTGAAGTGATAGAAGACGCTTTATGGCATCATCGAAGATACGACGTAGAGGTATTATCCTTACCGATGATATTATCGGAAACTCCAAGTCCAGATGAAATACTAGATGAAATAAATTCAAAGGGGTGGAAGCTATGGTAGAAACTCAAGAGGCAATTAAACATCCTTTAGA
Organism: uncultured Nitrososphaerales archaeon; assembly: GCA_964420525.1. Lineage (GTDB taxonomy): Archaea > Thermoproteota > Nitrososphaeria > Conexivisphaerales > CALBHZ01 > CALBHZ01. Next base: position 3,373 of record CAYQTV010000075.1, read on the forward strand.
CGATTACCTGAGAACTGAGAGGCTTCCTCATATCTGGTGTCCTGGATGTGGAATCGGCATGGCTCTACAAGCATTGCTGTGGTCGATTAAAGAACTTCACGAACAAGGGGTTATAGATAGGAAAAAGGTGTGTTTCTTCACGGGTATAGGTTGTACAGCTAGGGCTTCTGGCTTCGTTAAGTTCGATGCTATTCACGCTTTACATGGAAGAGCAATACCCGTAGCAACCGGAGCGAAGCTGGGAAATCCCTCCTTAATACCGATCGTGTTCAGCGGAGATGGAGATATAGCGGCTATAGGAGGAAATCATTTGCTACACGCCGCTAGGAGGAACTTCGATATGCTTGTTGTAATGATAAACAATATGACGTATGCCCTTACCGGAGGACAGCTCGCTCCCACCACGCCAACCGGCGTTCGCTCTACCACGACTCCAAGGGGAAACCCGGAGAACGTAATGGATACGACTAAGTTCGTTGCTTCCTTAAGACCCAACTTCGTCGCCAGATATAGCGTTACTCAACCTACTATCCTTAGAACGGTCTTCAAGAAAGCCTTGCCTAAGAGGGGCTTTAGGTTCATAGAGATAATGTCTACTTGTACCGAAATCTTCGGGAGACACACTGGATTCAGAGACCCATACGAGCTATACTTGAGGCTTAAGAAGATATGTAAAATTAAGAAGGTAAGCAGTATAGACGAGATAAAGTACGATTGGGAGAACGAAATAACTTGCGGTACGTTTATAGATAAGGACGATCCC
>CAYQTV010000075.1:4235-5343 GCA_964420525.1 uncultured Nitrososphaerales archaeon
GCTAAATGGGTTAAAGATGATGCAACCGTAATCCTAGATTCAACTTACATCGATAAGCCTACTAAGAACTGGTCTAAAATAATCTCGATCCCCTTCTCTAAATTAGCTGAGGAGAAGGTAGGAAATAGGAGAGTCGCCAATATGGTAATGTTAGGCTCACTTTCGGTGATAACTGGATTATTTGAAGTAGATCTTCTTAAAGAAGTAGTAGCCGAGAGCGTAAGGCCAGAATGGAAAGATGTAAACTTAAAGGCTATAGACGTCGGCTTCGAAGCAGCTAAGGAAATGAAGTTAGGGTAAAAGGCTCCGTATTGATGTCATTCATCATTCATCAGTAATACCAGCTTTCTTCATTGCCATTGGCTAAACGACTACTCTTCGTTAAAAAGGTTACCATATCCTTATAATCCCTTAAGTGTTCAGTAACGTACGTCATGAAGGTAATATTAGATTGTGATCCTGGGATAGACGATGCTTTAGCTATAATGTTCTTAATTGCAGAAAAAGTAAAGTTAGAAGCCATTACCACCGTAGCGGGAAATCATGAAGTTAATAAAACGTCCTATAACGCCTTAAGGATTTTAGACATCTTAGGAGAGGATAGAGTTCCTGTTTATAGAGGCAGTAAGGGACCTTTAACTAGGAGTTTAATTACCGCTGAGCACATTCACGGATCGGATGGACTTGGAGATTCCAATTTACCTCCTCCAAAACGTAAAGTCGAGAAGGAAGATGCAAGCGAATTTTTAGCTAGATTTATAGATGAAAATACCGATAAAGTGCACTTAATCGCTACAGGCCCCCTAACCAATATCGCGAAGGCCTTCCGTTACAGACCTTGGATCGTTAAGAAAATCGAAGGCTTCACAATTATGGGAGGTTGTTTCTTTTTAACTCCTTTCGGATATGGGAATGCTACTAAGCTATCTGAATTCAACTTCTTTACTGATCCGGAGGCTACGTATTACGTTTTTAAGAGCGGGACTAAACCTAACGTAGTAGGGCTAGATATAACACAGGATCCCGGAGTTGCCATAACCGATCAGATATTTAGAATTCTGGAGGGCGTAGCTAAGAGGATAGTTGAAAAACCTTTTAGAAAGCTCGG
>CAYQTV010000076.1:0-5256 GCA_964420525.1 uncultured Nitrososphaerales archaeon
AGGTAAGATGTGAAAACATAGAAGAGGCGATATCCGTCCTAAAGGGAGGAGGATACGTGGCCTTTCCAACGGAGGCTTCTTACATAATTGGTGTTAAGGAAATGGAAAATGCCTTAACGATATATTCTAATCTAAGTAAAGCCTTAAGTGAGATAAACCTAGGTCCTATAGGACGTATACTAGCAAATAAATTATGGCCAGGTCCTCTGATATTGAAAAGTGGTAAAAAATTTATCACTGTATCCAGTTATCCATGTACTAAGAAGTTAATCGATGGTATGGAAGGAAAACTGAGCGCTATATACCTTGGAAATGCCGCAACGCTCGATGACCTATTGAGCTTAGTTAGAAGAAGCTTATACAGTTTAAGTTTAGCGATAGATGATGGAGAGGTGAAGTTTAGAAAAGGATATACGGTAGTTAAGGTAGAAGGATATGCGTATAGGATGTTAGTAGAGGGCTCCATTCCATTTGATTTAATTGAACGTATCATTAGAGAGGGGATGGTATGAACTTCATAGCTACTACGCATAAAAGAGGAGAGAAGGAAGCTGCTAGCGAAATATACGCCTTACTCTGGGAACTAGGAGATAAAAATCCGAAACTTGAAATTACCGATATTTCAGGCATAATAATAGGCGATACGTCCCTTAATCCTGTAGAGGTTAGCAGGACCTTAAGGGAAATGGTGAGAAAAGATCCTTGGAGTATAAGGAAGGTAATGAGGTTTATCCCCATTGAGAAGGAATGCAAAATGGATCTAGATGAAATTTCGAAGATAGCTTGTGAGCTTGCTAATAAGATAGGGAAAGATGAATCCTTTAAGGTGGTAGTTGAGAAAAGACATTGCAAGATACCGTCGATGGAGATAATAAAGAAGGTAGCGGAGCCTATAAATAGAAAGGTAGATCTCGAAAATCCAGATTGGATCGTGTTAATCGAAATCGTTAAGGATAAATGTGGGATATCCGTGATCAGACCTCAGGATATATTTAGGAGCTTAGAGGCTAAGCTTTCCGGCTAATTAAAAGCTCTAAGTAGGTCTTCGTTACCGGCTTCCAAGGGATGCCGAGCTCTTCTACGAGAGCTTTAAGCTTATCTAGAGGCTCGTTTGTCTCTATTTCTACGAACTCTCCAAGCTTCCTTACCCTATCCAAGCTTATCTTGAACCCCTTTAATTCATATTCTTCCCTTTCCTTTTCAATTTCAGCTATCCTTCTAAATCCTAATTTTTCGAATATCTTTTCAATTTCCCCCTTTACAACTACGTTTACTTCCTCTCGAACCTTTACCTCTCCTTTAGCGATACGTGGACCTTTATAGGTTACCTCTTTATTTTCCTCTTCCATCCTCACCCTTAAAGCTTCATCGGTTTTCTTAAAATCCCTACATGGATGGCTATAGTATATGTCGATTTGGGAAACCCTCTTCTTTAAAATCCCTCCATTGTTTCTTATCCTATTTCTAACCTTCTCCAAATCCTTTACCTTTATCTTAACTTCCCTTTCAAAATACATTTTAACTTAATAGGGATACTACTATACTCCTAACTACGTCGCCGGCATCTTCGCATTTATCAGCTATCATCTCTAAATCATCGATTATTTCCTTTGTAGTAACCCAGAGGGATACGCTATTGGAAGCCTCACCCCACTTTAAAATGCTGAACATGAAATCTACCCTGTACTCATCTACCTTCTCCTCCAATCTCTCTACTTTCTCAGCTTTCTGAATAGCCTTCTTAGGCTCCTCCATTAGAGCTTTATACGCGTCCATTAAAGCCTTAACTATTTCAACATCCATTGAGCCCATCTCAGCTATCCTCCTCTTAATTTCATTTGGTATGTGAACGGGGTTCATTAAGACAAGCTTCCTCGATGCAGCCTTAGCGTGAGAGGCTATATCGTCAGTAGTCAACACCAATCTCATAATCGCCTCTCTATCGGTAGGATGGAAGATACCTCTCGATAAATCAGCTATTATCCTCTCCTTTATCTCATCGGCCTCTCTCTCATGCTTAAATACCCGCTCGAAAAGCTCTTTAGCTCCATCGTAATCGTTCTTAGCGAAAAGATCGATAGCTTCTTTCATATCTAATACCGATTCTACTACCTTTTTAAGATGACCTTCGTACATCTTAAGTACTTCCTTCGTCTTCAGCTTTCCAAACCATTCGATAGCGGTTCCCACTAAATGCGACACCCATTATCTCCAAATTTGAAGAGATAAATAAATCTTTGTTACAACGATTATATAACCTTCTATATCCCAATATATACCTCTATAATGAATATAGCAAACCCTTATAATCGTATATAATCGTCCTTATCTCGAGTTTGATAACACCTATCACATGGCTGCTCTTAGCTATAGGCTTCGTCTTCTCTATTATAATGGCTATAAATTTAGGTGCTAACGACGCAGCAAACCCTACAAGCGTAGCCGTAGGTTCGGGCGTCCTCACTATAAGGAAAGCCTTAATCGTATTTTCCATCTTCGTAGTACTGGGAGCTCTAATACAAGGACATGCAGTTATGAAGACCATCGGTAAAGGGGTAGTTCCTGAAATTGAAATAGCTGGGGCTTTCACCGCGGTCGTTGTCGCCGCTTTATGGATCTTCTTCTCAAGCTGGAAGGGATGGCCTATATCAACTACGCACTCAATAATAGGAGCTATAACCGGTTATGGAATAGCGAGGTACGGCATATGGAACATAAACTTATCGGTTTTAAGTAAGATCGTGGTAAGCTGGTTAACTTCTCCTTTAGCGGCCGCATTACTATCTATTATTCTCTACAAAATCCTCATATGGGCATATAAGCGGTATGGTTCTGAGAAACTCGAACGTGCTTTACCTTATTTAGTTATATTTTCGGTCGCATTTTCTGCATACTCGTTTGGTATGAATGACGTAGCGAATGCTACGGGCGTATATGTAACCGTCGCTACGAAGCTAGGCCATATTCCAGATGAGATAGCTATGTTGATCTTAGGAGCCGTTGCTTCGATAGGGATCATCATAGGAGGTCTAACGGTTGGACCTAGGGTAATTAATACCGTGGCATATAGAATTACTAGATTGGACCTAGCTATGGGATTTGCATCGGGCTTGAGCAATGCATGCGTCGTTTACCTCTTCTCCGTAATTCCGTACCATCTATTCGGATATGGAATGCCTATATCTACCACCTATGCAGCTGTAGGAGCCATCGTAGGAGCCGGTATTGCTAAGGGGAGAAAAAGCGTGGAATACAAAATGATAGGAAAGTTGTTTTTAATGTGGATTCTCACTTTAGTGGTCACGATCATCGCTACTATGCTGTTCTTCTCAATAATTTCATTAATAGTTCCTCCTTAGGCATCTCAATAGTTAAATATTATAAGCGTTACTACGATTTAGAGATGGAGAGATCTGCTGGAGGAGTGGTCTTTTATTGGGGAAAGAATGGCAAACCACTATACCTCATCATGTCTAATCGTAGGGGTTTCTGGGAATTTCCTAAAGGGCATGTTCTGAAGGGAGAAGGAGATGTAGATGCCGCCTTGAGAGAGGTAAGGGAGGAGACGGGTTTGAGGTACCTCAAAGTAATAAATGGATTCTCCTACAGCATTAAGTATAGATTTTTTAGAGATGGGAGGAAGATAAGAAAGGAAGTGATCTTCTTTATTATGGAGACTAGACCACAGGACGTTGTTATGAGCGATGAACATATAGCCTTTATGTGGTTGCCGTTTGAGGAAGCGATTAAAAGATTGAGGTATGAGAACGCTAAAAGAGTTTTAAGGGAGGCGGATGCCTTTTTAAGGGCTATAAAGGGTATTTGGAGACATTAACTCTTTTTCACGCTTCCAAACTTCTCTAATTCATTGGCCAGTAGCGGTAGGAAGGCGCCAACGTCAGAGACTACGCCGGCGGCGTGTGCGGTACCTCTATCCATTAACTTAGTAACTACTGCAGGGTTTATATCTACGATTACCGTTTTAACGTGCGAAGAGAGCATATTTCCTACGGCAATTGAGTGTAACATCGTTGATAACATTAACACCATACTTACGTTCTTCAACAATTTCCTATACGCCTTTTGAGCCTCTACTACGTCGGTAATAACGTCTGGAAGAGGACCGTCATCCCTTATAGAACCGGCTAAGACGTAAGGGACATTATTTACTATACACTCGTACATGATGCCTTTAGTCAGCCTGCCTTTCCTAACCATTTCCTTCAAGCCTCCGTACTTAAATACTTCGTTTATAGCGGCCATGTGATTTCTATACCCTCTATAAGCTAACGTTCCGTCTTTTACGTTCATTCCAAGGCTAGTACCGAACAGCGCGTATTCGACATCGTGGACCGCTAACGCATTTCCAGCTAATAGGGCATCTACGTAACCAAGCCTGATTATCTTCGCTAGATATTCAGCAGCGCCGGTATGAACTACCGCAGGACCCGCTACTACAGCTATCTTCTTACCCTGCTTCTTAACGCGGTACATATCCTCCGCGATTTTACGCGTAATCGAGCTAGTAGGCTTTTCGCTACTGCTTTTGCTCAACATAAAATCAAATACTCCAACGCCTTCTCTCGGCCTTTCAGGAGGTACTACCTTAATTCCCTCCTCCCCTACAACTATTAGCTCGCCTTTCTTAACCTCCCTTATAGGCTTACATATCGCTCTCCCTTCTTTTGGATAATACACAATTACCTTATCCATCATTAAATCCTCAACTTCAATCCACTTACCATCTACGTAAATGAAGGTAGGATGATTAGTTGTACTGTAAAAGTCATCCGGAAGTACGCTGTCGGCTGGAGCAGGCTTAAGCTTAACGCTCGCTATCTCAACGGGCGTTGCCCCTAATCTATAGATTTCTTGCAATATTCTGTTAAGCCTATCCTCGGTATCGGCTTTCACTATTAATTTCGCGTAGCTATGCTCATGCTTTAGCTTCCCTATTCTAAACTCGATTACTTCGAAATCTCCTTGAAGATCCATGATTTTATCGAAGATCTGGCTGAGGATGAAGCTATCAATTAAATGCCCCTTGACCTCTACTATTTTCGATGGAACACGTTCCATAATCAACCCTACCATTTTTCGCAATATATTCTTTCTTTATTCCAATTGGAATAAAGGAATTTAAGAAAAAATTAAAATATTAAAAGAAAGGAGAGGGGGTTATGCAAAGGATAGAGGTGAAAAGCCTCCTCTTAGGCTTGAAATGCAGGGTATGCGGTGCGGTCTACCCTCCTAAGA
>CAYQTV010000077.1:0-3698 GCA_964420525.1 uncultured Nitrososphaerales archaeon
CATTTCCAGTTTCGTACGATCCAGTAAACGATATTATATCTACATTTTTATTCGTGACCATTTCCCTTCCAACCTCGACATCTCCATGTACCAAATTCAAAACGCCTTTAGGAATTCCCGCTTTCTCAAATGCTTTTACCAACTTTTGAGCTATTAGAGGGGTAAGAGGCGAAGGCTTGAAAACGACGGTGTTTCCCGTAATTAAAGCAGGAGCTATTTTCCATGCAGGTATGGCTATTGGAAAGTTCCATGGAGTTATAATGGAAGCAACTCCCATAGGTTCTCTTATCGTAAATATTAAGGTGTTTTGGAAAGCAGAGGGAATGGTCTCTCCTTTAAGTCTATAGCTTAAACCTGCGAAAAACCTAAGGATTTCAATAGCTCTAACTACTTCTAACTCGCTTTCAGCTATCGTTTTGCCTTCCTCACGCGTAAGAAGGGTAACTAAATCCTCTTTCTCCCTCTCGAGGATGTACGATGCTTTAAGTAAAATCCTTCCTCTCTGAGGTGCCGGTAAGTCCTCCCACTTCTTAAGGGCATCCTTAGCAGCATCTATAGCTTCTCTAGCATCATCCCTTACCGAATCTGGAAATTCTCCTATCACGTCCTTAATATCTGCTGGATTTATGTCTTGGAATGTTACGGAGCTTACAGAAGACTTCCATTCACCGCCTATAAAGTTCTTACCTCTCTCCATAATCCTCCCTAAATATCTAGAACTTTTAAGGCTTAAATTAGCTCAGAAGGTATGGAGTTGGGCCTGTACGCAACTATAGGCTTTAACTTCCTTCTCCTCAGGATTTCCTCTACATGAGGATATAGGAAAACGTACTCCTCTTCAAAATCTTCAACAAGTCTTCTATCTATTTCCTCAAGCTTAGATTTTAAATCGTCAATGTCTTCCTTAGCGGAAAAGCTCAACATAACAGCTGGATGACAAGGTACGCCTTCATCCAGCAAGTTTTCTAAGGCTTTAAGCTGTAAATCAAAGCCCCAAGGCTCCGCTAGCGTTAACTTAGAAAACTCTTCCGGATTTGTGCCTTTAATGGAGACCCTAACGTGTATAAACTTAAATTTCGATAACGTTCTCGCATATCCCCTTTCATATCCTATAAGTATTCCGTTCGTCTCTAAAATAAACCCTAAGTTTTCATATTCTAAGTTATTTAATACCTCAACTAAATGCTGAAAGCCTAAAGTGGGCTCTCCTCCGCTTAACCTAATTAGCCTGTAACCTCTTCTATAAGCTATGTTAACTAGTTTACTTGCAACCTGCTCAGGGGTGTAAAACTCCCCAACTCCATCTATACGATGATTCGCTCTCCAAGACCAACAAAATCCACACGATAGATTACAACCTACAGTGTCGGCCGTAGCTATCCCTCCGTACCATCTACCTCCTCTAAACCTGTAGTACTTTCTACTCCTACCTCTAACCACTTTCTCTTCTACGGCCTTGCTTAGTTCGATAGGATTTATCACGATTTTCATGTCAACAAAAAGACGTAAAAGGTTTACTGCCTATAGTTGATACAATGGATCGGATAAAAGTCCAAGAACTGGATCTAGATCTCACCTTTTATCCGGCCTTTACATCAGCTTTATTCGTAAAAAGAGGAGCGTGGTACGTAAAGGATTACGGACACAAAAAGGGAGCCAAGTTCAGGATAAAGGGGGACTTCGTAGAATTCGAAGGAGCTAGCGAAGTCGAGATTAAAGCATGGACCGGCTTATGGTACGATCCTCTAGATTACCTAGCTCATTTAAACTTGAAAGAGAACATAAAGAATAAAGTAGAAAATATCGTAAGTATTTATCGTAAACTCAGAATATCGATAAGCCCATGGGATGAAAAGTATATTTTTGTTCTCACCTTTTTATCAAGAAATACCGATTATCACACTAATGTAGTTAAGTGGTGGAAGAGGCTTAAAGATATTGTTGAGAATGAGAAGATGATTAATCGTGAAATAAAAAGGGTAGGTAGGAGCTATCAATTAAAACAGTTAGGAAGAGCCTTATCCGATTACATGAAGCTTTCTAAACGTTTAGACGGTTGGAGCTTAAGAAAGGATCTGCTTTCAATAAAGTATGTTGGCCCCAAAGTCGTCGACGCTTACCTCCTATTCTCCGGAAAGGGACCTATATTTACTCCCAGCGATGTACATTTCTCCAGATTCGTGAGAAGATTAGGGCTTTTAGAGTTTAAAACTAAGCCGAATAAAAGCTTATGCCTAGAGTTTACATGTTACAACTGTCCAATGAGGAACAGCTGTCTAACTGGTCTATCTGTTGAAACGTTTAAGGAGCTAAGTGGATGGTTGCAGACCGTGTCCTATTACCATGATAAGGTCTTCTGCGCTCGTAGTAAATGTAACATCTGCTCTCTAAAATCCATATGCTCAGGAATTGAGTATGAGAGAAATTAATTTTAAATATTCGTGAAAACTAATTGTAAATTGGGTGAAATAATGCAATTAAGCACCGGGTTAGTAATAGTTGGGGCTTATGCCGATAAAGTTAGGAAGACGCTGTTTGCACAAATGAAAAATTCGATAGCAAGCGGAGAGATAACTTCACAAGAGGTAGCTAGGGCTGCTGCTGAGCTAAATAGGGTATTGTACAATATAGTCGTAGATGCCCTTAAGTCCGATAAGGGGGATGTCGTGAGGATAAGGATAGAATATGATTTATCTGAAGGCAAGGTATCTTGGAAGTACGATACCTTATCTGTTGAGTACTTTAAACGCGTACCTGACGAAGAAGTAAAGAAGCTTGTTTCAAACGCTATCTCCAAGGTGGAGGAGATGTTAGTAAAGGCTATAGAATACGAAACTGAAAAGGTAGTTACAACTACCTTAGGAGACCTCGTTTATATGGTTAAGCTAGGAGGGGAAAAGGTAGGGGCGTTAGTAGCTACCCCCTTAGAAGGCCAAGTAGTAGTTCGCGGAGCGGTAACGCAGCCTTCGCCCGTTCTAATTAAAGGAAAGATCGGTTTAGAGGGAAGAACCGTAGATGAAGTGATAGGTAAGGGGATATCGGATCTAGTGAAAACGGGAGAGAACGTAGAGGCGGAAGAGGCCGAGAAAGCAGTAAAGGAAATCGATAAGCTTGTAGAGAAGGAACAAGGAAAGGAGGGATAATTTATCAGAAATGGGACTTATCATCATAGATCAGAGAAGGACGCGCTCATCATCTTCCTCCCTTATATTGTTTTTTGATTTAAGCTTTAAACCGAATATCTTATTTAGTAATGAGTAGTTTTAGAATCGGGATGCGTTATAGAGTAATCGTTGACGAAAGGGAGAGAGGTTCAGGCATACCAGAAGAGCTTAAAAAGTTCGATGTTTTCGTTAAGTTCGATACCCTAATTGTAGGAGATTACTTAATTTCGAGCGACGTTGTGGTAGAGCGTAAATCCGCATCCGATTTCATAAACTCCATAATTGATGGAAGGCTTTTTGATCAAGCGGGAAGGCTAAAGGATTCTTATGAAAGACCGATAATAATTGTAGAAGGAGAACTCAGTAGAGCGATGAAGTACGTTCAATTAAGGAGCGAAAACGCTATTTGGGGGGCTTTAGCCAGCATGGTTTTAGATTTCAAAATCCCTGTTATCACAACGGAGAATCATCTTGAGTCCGCTAAGCTCATTGCCGCTTTAGTTAGAAGGGAACATGCGGAGAAAAAACCTACAA
>CAYQTV010000077.1:3708-5122 GCA_964420525.1 uncultured Nitrososphaerales archaeon
GTTTACCTGGAATAGGCCCAGCGTTAGCTGAAAGGTTAATTAGGCACTTTAAGACGTTGAGGGCGGTATTTAATGCATCTCCTTCACAGCTTAGGGTAGTAAGCGGAATGAACGAGTTGAAAGCGAGGGAACTATACGAGCTCTTCAATTACGAGAGTAAAAAGGGAGGGGGGTTTAAGCAGCTTAAGCTACAGTAAGGGAAAGAGGTAAATATTATTCCCTTACATTTAAGATAGGTTGAGGAAATCTAAGATATTAGCAACATTAGGTCCAAGTTCTAGTAGTAGGGATATAATATTTCAACTTATAAGAGAAGGCGTAGATGGCATAAGGCTTAATTTTTCTCATGGAGACTTAAAGGAAAAGGAAAAGCTAATAAGAATGGTGAGAGATGCAGAGCAAGAAATAGGCAGGCCTATTCCCATCATAGGAGATCTTCAAGGACCAACGGTTAGGCTTGGAGAATTTAAACCCCTTCAGCTTAAGAGAGGATCTAGATTTAGGATAGGTTCAAACGAGGGCGTTCCTGTAAAATCTGAGGAGTTCTTTAAGCTTGTAGAAAAAGGAGACCTCGTATTGTTTGAGGGAGGAAGAATTGCCTGTAAAGTTATTGGAGTAGACGGAAAGAGCGCGATATTAGAAGCCTTAGTAGAAGGCGAGCTTAGACCTAAAAAGACAGTAGCTATACACGGAAAAGAATACGATCTTCCTCCTTTAACCCTTAAGGATGAAAAAGATTTAGAGTTCTGTATAAAAATGGACGTAGAGGCTATCGCACTATCCTTCGTTAAGAGAGGAGACGATATCGTAAGTTTAAAGGAGAGAATAGAGGAGCTTGGAGGAAATTCTTGGGTTATAGCTAAAATAGAAACGAAATCAGCCGTTAATAGGATAGATGAGATCGTTAGGGAAGCGGATGGTATCTTAGTAGCTAGAGGTGATCTAGGAGCTCATTTCAACTTAGAGGAAATACCAAGCATTCAAAAGCTTCTTATAGAAAAGGCTGCTGAACACGGAAAACCAAACATAGTAGCAACCCAACTTCTAGACTCTATGATGGAGAATCCGATGCCTACTAGGGCTGAAGTAATGGATGTTTACACGGCTATTAGAATGGGAACCGATGCGCTACTTTTAACGGGGGAAACGGCTATTGGGAAATATCCCATCGATGCTATTAAGTGGTTAGAGAGGATTATAAGAAAAGCCGAGGAAAGCGGAGCAGTCGTTAGAAGACACGAACCTATAGACTTGTTTGATAGATTTGCTAAAGGAGTTGTGTTAATGGCGGATTCAATAGATGGCAAGGTAGTAGCGTATACGAAATCTGGAATTACTGCTAGAAGAATTTCATCATTCCGGCCTAAAAACGGTTTACTCGCAGCAGCTCCTTCTTTGGAGGTCGCTAGGAGGA
>CAYQTV010000078.1:0-1272 GCA_964420525.1 uncultured Nitrososphaerales archaeon
AGCCTATACTCCTTAATGCCGCTTACCTTGGCGGTTAAATCTACTTCTTTCGTATATCCTTCCGTGGAAACCGAGAACTTGATCTTGTAATCCCCCGGAGGTATATATTTCGGAACGTTGACGGATAAAACCAAACCATATTGGGTATCCTTAGGCCTTATCGTTACACTAGATATTATTCTATTCTCATAAGTGGACGGTTTAAATGAAACGCCCCAGCCCTCTGGAGCCTCTATTATATTAAAGCCCACTACTATGTCCTTGTCTAGATTGTTTTTAATGTCAAATCTGTAATCTAAAGTAGAACCGGGCTGACCCCTTAAGCTCATGTAAGGTACTCTGAGCTCAAAAGGCGGAACTTGAGGCTTAGGCTGAAGGTGTATCGTTAAATTTATCCTATTGGATAGGACGTTGCCGTACTTTGCATATATTGCTATCGTATAATCCCCAGGTTCCTCATTATCGGGAGGTTTTACTTTGAGCTCTACGGATTTCTCAGCTTTTGGCGTTAAGTAGATCGACGTTATATCATATCCATAGCTCCTAAAGGTCACGTTCCATCCTCTAGGAGCTTCCGAACACAGATCGACGCTTATGGGATAGCTGAAATTGCTTTTCACGTATAGCGATGTAGTTAGAGTAGACCCTTGTTGTAAGTAAACCCCTGTGAACGGAATGCTAATTTCTAATTCTCCTTCATCAGCTAAGCAGGACAAAGGTATCAGAGCTAAAATCATTAGTAGGATGAGGATACGACCACATCTCATGCTATTAGAGCATAAAAATCTAGCTTATTTTTAACCTTTTTTGCGTTCTCTGTACAAGCAAAGAACCTCTTTGGTAAAACGAGAACGCGAAGCGTATAATAACCAATACCAAGATAATTTTTAAGTATTTCTTAAATTTTATCGAGATTTTTTAAGTCTATCCTCTTTAAAGCGAAATATATGATAAAAAATGAATTTTTGAGACCATTTTTTCCTACTTATTTTATTTATATTACAATTGAGATAAAAATTTTTATATTTTTAAAATGTAGTGAGATCGAGGGTTACATGGAAAACATTCCGCATAAGTTCGATGTAATAGTAGTGGGAGCGGGGCCTGCTGGATCTTCCGCTGCTTACACTCTAGCTAAAAGGGGCTTTAAAGTTCTCCTTTTAGAGAGAGGAAGGATACCTGGATCTAAGAACCTTTTTGGAGGTAGGGTTTACTCGAAACCTTTAGAAGATATATATCCCGACTTTAAAAATAAAGCCCCTATACAGCGAT
>CAYQTV010000078.1:1282-4043 GCA_964420525.1 uncultured Nitrososphaerales archaeon
GCGATGGGTTACTAAAGAGAGGATTTCTATCGTTAGAGGAAGCGATATCTTTAGCATAGATTTTGAAGGGAAGGAAAGTACGAGCTTTATCTGCTATTTAAGCAAGCTCGTAGAATGGATGGCTAGTCAGGCTGAGGAAGCAGGCGCTATCGTTTTAACCGAGATAACCGTTGATAGGTTCTTAATAGAAGATGGATATATAAGGGGGGTCATCGTTGGAAGCGAGGAGGTAAGATCGGATGTAGTAATAGATGCAGAGGGAGTGAATAGGTTGTTATTAGAGAGAGCTGGGATAGTTAGAAAGCTAAGTCCAAAACAGGTCGCCTTAGGTGTGAAGGAAACAATTCAACTTCCAAACGAGGAGATAGAGAAAAGGTTTGGATTAGAAGAGAAGGAGGGGCTAGCTTGGATCTTTATGGGCGATATTACAAATAGAATTCCTGGAGGAGGCTTCATATATACAAACGATGGTGCCGTAAGTGTAGGTCTTGTTTTAATGCTAGATCACGCAATAAACTCGTTGAAGAGCCCGATATACGAGTTAGTTGAAAAAATGAGGCTTCATCCGTCTTTAAGGAAATATTTTGTCAATGGAAACATTATCGAATATTCGGCTCACTTAATACCGGAAGCTACTATTGAGTTAATGCCCTCTAAGTTCCACTTTAACGGGTTATTAATAACCGGAGATGCGGCTGGATTGCTATTGAACGTTGGCTATAGCTATAGAGGAGTTGATTTTGCGGCCTACTCCGGTTATTTAGCTGCTAAAGCTATAGAAAAAGCTCATGAGGAGGATGGATTCGATATTAAGAAATTATCTACATATGAGGAAATGTTGAGAAATAGCTTTATTGTGAAACAGCTCACAAAGTTTAAGAAGGTGCGTGATTTAATGGAGGATCCAATAATATTGAAAAAATATCCGGATCTGATTAATGAGCTTGCTAAGAAACTGTTCATTTTAAACTACGATACCCCTACTATCATGGAGGCTCTAAAACAGGCGAAGAAGGACGTTGGGTGGATAAGCTTACTCCTTAGCTTATACAGGATGGTGAAGACCATATGAGCGCGCAAAAGCCTCTAAAACTGGAGGATATTCTAAATAGCGATATTTGGGACGTAGATTACGAGCCACATATCAAAGTCGATTCAAGGAAATGCGAAAAATGTGACGTTAAGCCATGTACCTACTTATGTCCTGCAGGATGTTATACCCTCTTAGAAGGAAGGGTTTTGTTTAGCTATGAAGGGTGTCTAGAATGCGGCACTTGCAGGGTAATATGTCCGAAGGAAGCCATCGATTGGAATTATCCCGTGAGCGGTAGAGGCATCCATTATAGGTTTGGGTGAGAAGATGAGCTTAGATATAATAGTTGGGATAAAATGGGTTCCTAACACGACATCAGTAAATATAGACGAGAAAACTGGCACTTTAATTAGGACGGGCGTTCCAAGCATCATAAATCCACACGATATGGATGCCTTAGAGCTCGCTTTAAAGATGAAGGATAGGTACGGAGGAACCGTTACCGTTATAACGATGGCTCCTCCTCATGCGAAAATGGGCTTAGAACATGCGATTGGTATGGGAGCGGATAAGGCTATATTAATATCGGATAGGGTGTTTGCGGGAGCAGATACGTTAGCTACTTCATATACGCTTGCAAAGACCATCGAGAAGATTGGAAGATACGATCTGATCATAATGGGTCAAGAGACCATAGATAGCTCTACGGCACATATAGGGGCACAATTAGCGTCTTGGCTAAACATACCATACGTGTACTATGTTATAGAAGCTGAGTACTTAAGGAGTAGCCATAAGCTTAAGGTGAAGAGGCTCATGGAGGACGCATATGAGATTTACGAAGTTAATTTACCGGCTTTAATATCCACGGCTATGCATTCACAACATCCTAGGAGGATATCCTTAAAGAATAAGCTCAGGACTAAATTGGAAAATCCCATAGAATGGTGGAGTAACGAAGTACTGAAGCTAAACCCTAACTGCGTAGGTCTTAAAGGCTCTCCGACTATAGTTAAGAAGATAGAGTTCATGCCTAAAGTTGAGAGGAAAAGGGAGATATGTCCTGAAAGGGATCCCGTAAAGGCCGCTGAGTGGTTAATTAGAAAGCTGATGGGTGAGGGATTATTGAAATTATGAGGTGATAAAATGTCTGAGATATGTCCGGAATGGGAGGAAGTAGATCCATCCGAGTATAAAGGAATATGGGTTTACATGCAGGTTGAGAAAGACGGCATTCATGAAGCAAGCCTACAAATGTTAAGCATAGCGAAGATATTGGCCGAGAAAAAGAAAACTTATGTAGCTGGGGTTCTCATCGGGTATAACGTCAAGAAGTACGCTAAGGAGCCTATATACTATGGCGCGGACGAAGTTTATGTAGTAGATGATAAGCGATTAGAACAGTACTACGCTAGGGTTTACGCACACGTCTTAGTTGAGTTAGCCAAGAAATATAAGCCAGAGGCTATCTTAGTTGGTGCTACTATGAAGGGGAGGGAGTTCGCTCCTTACGTGGCCAATTCGCTTAGAACGGGTATAACAGCGGATTGTACGTCGTTTGACGTCGATCCAAATACGGGAGATATCGTCCAAATACGACCGCCCTTCGGAGCGTGGATGTTAGCCTATATAAAGACGCCTAACAGGAGACCAGTGATGAGCACTGCGAGGCCCAACGTCTTTAACGTACCTCCTAGAGATGAAAAGAGAAAGGGAAAGGTAATAATT
>CAYQTV010000078.1:4053-5077 GCA_964420525.1 uncultured Nitrososphaerales archaeon
GGATACCTATTGAAAGGAAGGAGGAGATACCTATTGAGAAAGCAGAAATCTTGGTATCTGGGGGAAAGGGGTTAGGGAGTAAAGAGGGCTTTAAGATATTAGAGGAATTAGCTAAGGAAATAGGAGGGACTATCTCGGGATCGAGAAAGGCAGTAGACGCTGGATGGATACCACATGAGAAACAGGTAGGACAGACAGGTAAGACCGTTAAACCCAGCATATACTTCGCTATAGGGATTAGCGGAGCGGCTCAACATATCTTCGGCATTAGGGAAGCTAAAAGGGTCGTATGTATCAACATAGATCCGGATGCCCCTATCTTCGAAAACGCAGATTATGGCATTGTAGGAGATTACAAAAAGGTAGTTCCAGCGTTAGTTGAAGTAATAAGGAAGTTGAGGAAAAGAACTACTTAGCTTCTACCCATATATCACCATTTGGCAATAGGTAGATAACTATAGGCTTTTTCAGCGTTCCCTTAGCCGATTTAACTCCTACTTTAAACCTTATCTCGTTATATATTCTAATAAAATCCGCTTTAAGCTTGAGACCTATCTTATCGGCTTCATCTAACACGATTCTAGGGATATCTACCATTCTAGTCCCAGGCTTGAGCTCGATTACCTTACCTCCTCCTAGAGAACAAGCGAACTCTAGAGTAGCTTTTGCGGCCTCGATGTTCCTCTTCGCTCTCTTCTCTAAAATCATTATATTTTCAGGTGTGGTTTTCAACTTCCTAGCTATCGCCTTGTAGTTAAGCCCCTCTCTCCTCAACCTGAGTATTTCTAGCTGTCTTTCGGTTAATAGGCCGTACTTTTTTCTCACAATCGATTTTATTTAGATGTACAATAAATAAGTTGCTGCTTAGTCCATCTATCGTTAACGTTAAATGATATGCCACCCTACTAAATGTCGTAATGGAAAGGCTTTCCACAGGGGTAGAAAGCTTAGATAGAATCCTAGAAGGAGGAATACCTAGAGGGTTCTTCGTAGCTGTAACAGGAGAACCGGGTACTGGAAAAAC
>CAYQTV010000079.1:0-5030 GCA_964420525.1 uncultured Nitrososphaerales archaeon
CCAGCCGGCTTCGGCTTTAACTTAATGCTCTCAAGTTACGCTAGAGATAAGGGATGGGGTATGGGAAGTAAAGTAGGGTTTATATCTGCAGTTATAGGAGGGAGAAAGGTTAAAATATCTACGGAAGAGATACCATTTGAAGTAAACGAGGAGAATTTGAAAAGATGGAAGGGATGGTTAAGGGTAATTAGGGTAGATAGCTGGATAGTAATGTCCCTTCTCACCTTTATTACGGTATACATGACGAGTGTAATGGCGTACGGCCTTTTAGCCCCTAAAGGTCTAGCTCCGATGGGCTGGAAGGTAGCCGCTGTTCAAGCGGAAGCTCTTGGAGCGGTATTAGGTCCTGTTGCTTGGGTTATCGTTTTACTGGGAGGATTCTTCATGCTGTTCGGCACTCAGTTCGGATTAATGGACGCTGTATCTAGAGTTATAACCGATAACTTCTGGATAGCGAGCAGAGGAGTTAGGAAATGGGCTAAGGACGATCCTAGAAGGGTATATTACGCCGTACTATACTTACTATTCACCATCGCTCTAATATTGTTAATAGGGTCCATTAAGTTTGGATGGGCTAAGCCGTACGGAATAGCCGCTACGGGAGCTAACTTAGGGCTATTCGCTTTAACCGTTGCTTATCCACTCCAAATAATAGTAAACTATCGGTTCTTGCCTAAAGAGCTTAGGCCTAACGTGGTCATAACGATCCTGCTTTTCTTAGGAATGATATACTACGGTTTCTTCCTCACAGGCCTGCTTCTACAAACGTTAGCCGGAATACAGATCTTACCCTAATTTATTTTTCAATAACTTCCTCATAGATATTTAAGGTAGCTTCGGCCGCTTTATCCCAAGTGAAGTACTTCAATACCCTCGCTCTTCCATTCCTTCCCCATTGTCTTGCCCTCTTCTCGTCTACCAATATCTCCTTTATACCCCAAGCGATATCCTCAGGATCTCCTCCATTAACGTGTACGCCGCATCTCTCCGGACCCGATGCTATAACTTGCTCCCTAAATCCTATAACTCCTCTCGCTCCTACGACTATAGGTTTTTCCATGCTCATAGCTTCTAACGAAACTATACCGAAGGGCTCGTATAAAGAAGGAAAAACGCATAGATCGCATGCGGCGTAATGCGCGATCCTCTCCTTTTCAGATACGAACTCAAATCTATAAACTACCTTATCCCTTATTCTCAATCTATCTACTAGCTCCATGATATCGTGTTGAAGCTCTCCTCTTCCAAGTATTACGAGCTTAACGTTAGGATATTCATTTAATACCGTTGGCATTGCTTGAATTAGATTCCTAACGCCCTTAACCCAGGTCAGTCTTCCTATAAACAAGATCATCTTCTCGTCATCTCTTATATTGTACATGCCTCTTATCCTCTTAATCTCCTCTTTTGGGACCTTCTTTGGATCATACTTTTCAGGGTCTACGCCGTTCCATACAACGCTTATTTTCCACTCAGGCCATCCATGTCTAGTTAGGTCTTCCTTCATCGCATAACTTACGGTTATTATCCAATCTAAAATTTGAGCTGCTGAGTTCTCTATGTGTTGAACTACTTTAGATCCATCCCCGCCACTTCTACCCCACTCAGTAGAGTGGACGTGGAAAACGGTCTTAAGCCCTGCTTCCTTCGCCAATATTCCAGACATCGCGCTTAACCAATCGTGAACCGATACGATATCGAACCTCCTTCCCTTCTTAATTAAATCGTTTAGCAATTTAGAGGAAGAGAGGAGGTTATAGGTAAAGATATCACTGAAGAACTTCAAATTCGCTCCCCATCTAAGTAAATCGTTGGCTACGAATGAAGATAGGATAGTGGATGCATCAACTAAAAGAGGTCTGTGTATTTCAATACCGTCCCTTATCTCACGGGTAGGAAGATCTCCAGGATTTAAGGTGAAAACCGTAACTTCGTGTCCCTTTTTTACAAAATGAGGAGTTATATTTTGAGCATAGGTTCCAAGACCCCCAACTAAAACCGGAGGAAATTCCCATACGAAGAACGCTATCTTCATACGTAATGTACCATTTACTTACTATATATTGCTTTCCCTTAGCTTAAAACCGATTGTACTACGGTAAGGTACTTTCTTACCAATAACTCAGCATCCTCAGGAGTATCCGCCTCCGCTATTAAGTCAATTATAGGCTCATGTGTTCTCGGGTGGATATGAACCCATCCTCTATCCTCTACGAGCTTTAAACCGTCCATGGTATCGACGACGTTCTCTTTGATATTATCTAGTAAAGTCCTCAAAAAAGCTCCTCTTTTTCCAAAGCTTAAGGGAACTTCTCGATGTGCCATTGAGCTTTTAGGCAAGCTATCTATAAGCTCAGATAACTTCATACCGCTACTTACTAGGTATTCAACTATGAAAAGCGCTGAAGCGAATCCATCTGGCGTTTGTGAAATAGGAGGTATGATGAAAGCTCCTCTTTCATCTCCCGCTATAATTACCTCCTCATCCGATGAACCCCTTGCAATTCCTCTTATTCCATATGGAACCCTCTCAACCTTTGCCCCGTACTGTTGTGCAATTTTCTCAATTACCCTAGAAGAAGTCGAGCTTACCACAATCTTCCCCTTCCCTTTAACCTCTAATGCCATCTTAACCATAACCGCTATCGCTTCATCTCCAGCTATACTCCTCCCTTTATCGTCGACTAACAATATCTTATCGGCATCTTCGTCAAACATTAAGCCAAGAGAAGCGTTCATCATTTTAACTATAGAAGCTAACCTCGTAACATATCTATGAACCTCTCCTGAAGATCTCGTAGGGATATCTCCTCCCGTATGAACGTTTAAAAGAAGCGCTTCTACTCCTATTCTCTCAAATAAAGCTGGAGCAACGAAGGAAGAAGAACCAAATGAACAATCGACAACTATTAAGGGCCTCTCTTTGCTAATGAGCTTAACATCGAAATGTTTCAACAGATAATCTATGTAATCCTCTATATGTCCTTGAACGTATATGTTGCTCCCTAAAGAATCTGGTTGAGCTCTTAAGAATTCCTCTCTAAATATGATCCTCTCTATCTTCTTTTCATCCTTAAGAGATGGAGGAAGACCATCTTTATCTAACAACTTCACCTTCACTACATCCGCCTTCGTTAGAGAAGTTGACGTCATTATGCTCGCAGGCAATTTATGATTTAACTGATAATGCCTTAACACGGGAGAGGGCGCGACCTGTAAGTTCCTAACTCTGATCCCTGATGCCATAAGCCCGGCTATTAAGGCCCTTTTAATTACTCTCGAAGGTCTAAAGGTATCTCTCGCAACGGCTATTTCATTGCCAGATCTTATCCAACTTCCAATAGCTAAACCAATTTTCAAAGCTAGTTCGGGCGTCATATCGGAATTTACGATCCCTTCAATACCCCATTCGCTAAAAAGCCTTCTCTTTGCACCAAACCCCCATCTTAAATGAGAAGTTACTATGCTGTAAGGTTCTATATATTTCGAAGGCCATATGTAAACGTTAGGCCTTATTACAGCTCCCGCTCCAATCCTGCACTCATCTCCTATAATGGCCCCTTCTCCTACGAATACATTGGTATCCAGTTTACATGAACTTCCTATGATTGATGCGTTAACCCTAGACCCTGCTCCTAAAAAGGTTCCTCCCCAAATCACCGAGCTTTCTATAACTGAGTTCTCTCCGATAATCGAATTCGAAGATATAACGCTCTCAGCTATCTTCGTCTTCTTATCTATCCTAACGTTCCTTCCAATATAAGCTGGAGGATATATCTCAGCCTCAGGATCAATTACCGCATCCTCGGCTATCCATACTCCATCTCTAACCATTTGAGCTAAGAGAGACGTTGAGACGTTTCCCCTTAAGATATCTAAATTAGCCTTTAGGTATTCCTCAGGATTTCCTACATCGCTCCAATAGTATCCATGTGCTATCCATCCATAAATAGGCTTGTCCTCCCTTAACATCTTAGGAAAGAGATCGTTGCTAAAATCGAACTCACGACCTCTAGGTATCATCTTTAAGGCTTCCGGTTCTACAATGTAAATTCCCATATTAGCGTAATCACTAAAGACCTCAGACCAGCTAGGCTTCTCCAAGTACTTTACTATCCTACTCTCCTCATTAAGTAAAGCGATGCCGTACTCGGTTGGATACTTAACCTTAGTTAAAGCCATCGTAACCCAAGCTCCCGTTCTTTTATGAAACCTCAGTAAGGTTCCCAGATCTACATCCGTTAAAATATCACCGCTGAAAACCAAAACCGTCTCATCTATCTCATCTAAAGCCTTCTTCACACCCCCAGCCGTACCTAAGGGCCTATCCTCTATACTGTATTCTATCTTAACGCCGTAAGAGGAACCATCTTCGAAATGATCCATAACTACTCTAGGAAGGTAATGTAACGTCATCGTAATATCGTTAAACCCGTACTTCCTGAGTAAATCAATAGTGTATTCCAATAACGGCCTATCACATAACGGAACCATAGGCTTAGGCCTATTAACAGTTAACGGCCTTAATCTAGTTCCCTCTCCCCCAGCCATTATAACAGCTTTCATTCTAGTCTACGTTGCAAACAACTTCATATAAGGCTTATCCTTATATGGGGGCATAAGCAGGCTATAGGTAGGTTAAAAATTGTTTAGAGTTGCGATGTTTACTTGGGAATATCCTCCTAGGATAATAGGCGGAATAGCTAGGCATTGTTATGGTTTAGCGAGGGCGTTGAATAGGAGAGGAATCGAGGTTCACATATTTACTCCTGAGTTCCCTAACACACCATACGAGGAATCAAACGAGAACTTATTCATACATAGAGTTAAAATTGAGCTCGGTCATCCAAACTTCATAATCTGGGTTCTCTTAATGAATCATTTCTTAGAAAAACGGCTCGGGTTAGAAGGCATTAATCGTTTCGATGTAATACATTCCCACGATTGGTTAACTACTATTGCAGGCATAAACGTCAAACATTTAGGTAAAAAGCCGTTTGTACTAACGATACACAGCACCGAATCTAAAA
>CAYQTV010000080.1:0-647 GCA_964420525.1 uncultured Nitrososphaerales archaeon
TCTCCGGCTTAACTTCGTTTGCAACTGGGTTAACTATCAAGTGGCTAAAGCTCGGTATCGTTTCTATATCGGAACATCTCGATAAAAGCGTTAACTTCTTCCTACCTCTTCTAACTTCAATTAAAAAGCGCGTAGTAGGTTTATCTGATAAAATTTCATTTCCGAATTGTAGCCCATTTCTCATTACCCAGGTTATCCTATCATCCCCAAAGTCGTATCCCACCTTAGTAATTACCGTTACATCTGCTCCGAGTCGCCTCAATAGGAGGCCCATGTAGATAGGAGGACCTCCTATTGATCTTACTTCCCTATCTCCACATCTTATTATATCTAAGGTAATATGCCCTACTACTCCTATTTCCAACAAGTCGTAAGGTGTAAAATCTACCTAAAAAGCTTATGGAAGTTAAAAATCGACGCTTATTTTATCGATAAACTCTTTGTGTATAGCCCTTATTGCTTTTTCGCCGTCTTCCTCCTTGACTACGAAGCTAACATTTAATTCACTCGATCCTTGCGCTATCATTATAATGTTTATACCTTCGTTGGCTACGGCTCTGAACATTCTAGCAGCGACTCCTGGAGTGCCTTTCATTCCTTCGCCTACCGCCGCTATTACGCAAATATCATCTTCCATCTCTATATCC
>CAYQTV010000080.1:657-4992 GCA_964420525.1 uncultured Nitrososphaerales archaeon
CGATCCTTCCTAGCATTTCAACTTCTAAGGCAGAATACGCTTTCTCCAATACATTTCTCTTGACCACCATACTTACGTTGGATTCGGATATGCTTTGAGATATCATCATTATATTTACACCAGCTCTTGCAAGAGTGCTGAATATCTTAGCTGCTGTACCTGGTCTGCCTACCATCGAAGCTCCGCTTACCGTTAACATTCCTACATCTCTAATTAAAGCTACGGCTTTAACTACCGATGGGAACTTTTTACTGGGTTTCGAGGTTATTATCGTGCCTGGATGAGAAGGGTTAAAGGTATTCCTTATCCTAACCGGTATGCCCTTTTCGTAAACGGGCTCTAGAGCTCTGGGATGTAAAGCCTTTGCTCCAAAAGCGGCCATTTCTAACGCTTCTTTGTAAGTTAGCTCGGGAATGGTCTTAGCCGTAGGCACGATTTTGGGATCGGCCGTCATTAAGCCATTTACATCGCTCCATATCCATACCTCATCTGCAGGTAGAGATACCCCTAATATCGTCGCGGTGTAATCGCTACCTCCTCTTCCGAGGGTCGTAACTATTCCGCTTTGCGTTACTCCCGCATATCCTCCTACTACGGGAACGTAGCCCTTCTCTAGTAGAGGAAGGAGCCTCTCCTTAGTTTTAGCCTCGGTAATAGCCATTAGAGGAGAGGCCTCTCCAAAGCTATCGTCTGTTGTAATTCCGGCCTCTCCTCCAGTAAAGGCTTTAGACTTGATGCCTCTTTCATTAAGGACACTGGCAAGGATGTAAGCCGAATACCTCTCTCCAAAACTCGCTACGTAATCAACGCTTCTCGGCGTAGCTTCCCTTAAATAAAGTATGCCATAAAGTACATGCTCTAAATCCCTATCGGCTTTACTTAACTGATCTTCTAACTCTTTAGGTATCTTTCCCATCGATTTTCTTGCCTCTTCCCTATGTAGCTCTCTTATCTCCATCATGAATTCATCTATAGCTCTCTTATTCCCTTTCTCAGCTACCTTAGTTATCTCAATTAGTTTATCGGTAACCCCTTTTATGGCCGAAACTACAGCGACTACCTCATGCTTTTTATACTGAGATATTATATCCGCTATCCTTGCGTATCCTCCATTTTTAACCGACGTTCCTCCGAATTTCATTATGTACCTCATGTCCATAACCCCTTAAGGGAAAGCCTATCTTTAAGTTCTACTAAATCCCTTAAAATGGAACAGGCAGTTTCCCTTCCTCCAGCTCCTCTTCCTATCAACACCACCTCTCCCAAGCCCTCTACATCAAATGATACGGCATTTAACGTTCCTCCTACATTCAACGGTTCGTTTACATCTATCTCTTCAGCGCTAACTTGAGGCTTGGGGCTTGATCTTGCTATTAGCTTTATTACCCTCCCCCTTTTAAGAGATTCCTTCACCATGTCAAGAGTTACATGTTCGATCCCGGATATTTTAATATCCCTTATAGTGACTCTTTCTCCCATCGCGTGGTTCATTAAAATTACTAGTTTAGCAGCTGCGTCGAAGCCTCCGATATCCAAAGTTGGGTCTTCTTCCGCGTAGCCTAGCCTTCTTGCTTCCTTTAACGCTTCTTCAAAGCTTAAATCCCTCTCCAGCATTTGAGTTAAAACGTAGTTCGATGTACCGTTCAATATGCCTCTAATTGATTTTACGTTGTTTCCTCTTAATGCTCTAGATGTAAAGGAGAGGAAGGGGGTCCCTCCTCCCACAGTTCCGCTATATAAAAATTCTACACCATAATGCCATGCCATTTCGATTAAGCTGGGCATAGCCAAGGCTAAAGGAGGCTTATTACACGTTATCACATGCATTCTCCTTTCGAAAGCCCTAATTATGTGATCTAAAGCTGGTTGACCGTTCTCAAAATTAGCGACGCTTGCTTCCACTAATACCTCTGCCTCTACCTCATCTATCATGTCTATACCTCGAGCTCCTCTAATCCCTCCTTCATAGGAAGCTACCGTTCCAGTTTCCTCCTTTACCTTAATGAGCTTCTCATAAGATAGTCCCCTTCTTGAATGAACGTAGCCTCCTCTATCGCATATGGCTACTATCTTTGGAACTATACCGTACCTTTTCTTTATTTCATCTTTTTTCTCTTCAATAATTTTATGGAAATTTCTAGCGACTGCGCCGTAGCCGATTAGCGCTATTCTCATATCCCTAGCACCTTAGCAAGTTCTAGAGGATTTGGTTTTATGGAGACTTCTTCATAATTTAGCCTTTGGACCGCTTCCGGATCTTTAAGTCCGTGTCCCGTTAGTATGGCTACGACCGATGAGCCTTTATCTATCACCCCTAGATCAAGAGCCTTCTTTAAACCTGCAAGAGAAGATGCGCTAGCCGGTTCAACGAAGATCCCCTCCTTTCTAGCGAGAATTTTTTGCGCCTCGATTATCTCTTCATCTGAAACCTTAACCATATATCCCTTAGATTCTCTAACGGCCTTTAGGGCTCTTCTCCAACTAGCCGGCTTTCCTATTCTAATAGCTGTAGCAATTGTAGTGGGAGATTCTATAGGCATTATCTCATTTAACCCTTTATGGAAAGCATCGGCTATCGGAGACGCTCCTTCGGCTTGAACTCCTAAAAGCCTAGGTACCTCATCTACGAGCTTCGCGCCTTTCAACTCCTTAATTCCCTTCCATAAAGCCGTTATATTTCCAGCATTTCCTACTGGGATGGAAATCCAATCTGGCATTTTATTTCCCATTTGTTCCCATATTTCAAACCCGATGGTCTTCTGTCCTTCAAGCCTAAATGGATTTACCGAATTCATTAGATATATTTTCTCGTTCTCTTCGCATAGTTTAAGAAGGGTCTCTAATGCGTCATCGAAGTTTCCCTTAACCTTTATTATCTTAGCTCCATGAGCGATGCTTTGAGCGAGTTTTCCAAACGCTATTTGACCTTCTGGGATAATAACGGCGCATAGCATATTAGCTCTAGAAGCATAAGCGGCGCAGCTCGCAGCCGTATTACCCGTGCTTGCGCAAGCTACAACCTTCGACCCTATCTGTTTAGCTCTTGTAGTAGCTACAGTCATACCTCTATCCTTAAAGCTCGCGGTAGGATTTAGTCCTTCATTTTTAAAGGCTAAGAAGCTCAGCTTTAGCTCTCTAAAGATATTGACGCTTACATGAAGAGGGGTGTTTCCTTCGTTTAATGTAACCTTTTCTTCATTACCTTTAAAGGGTAAAAAGCTAGTATACCTCCAAACTCCTCTCCCGTGAAAGCCTATCGCTGCTCTCTCCTCCAACTCTTGATCGTTATATATTATGGTAAGAGGATCTTTACATGATGGGCAGAAGTAAACCCTATCCTTTAAGGGCATACTAAATCTGCAGTTTTCACATAGTAAATGCGGCATTCTCAACCCCTTCCTTCAAAAGGTGTAATTTAAAAACGTTCATAGGAAATCAATAATATTTTCCCCTCCTCTTCTCCTCTTTTACCGGTATTAACCTAATCATAGATAGCCTCCTTTTCCTCGCTTCCTCTTCAGCGAATTTCTCGGCTTCCTCTCTACTTCCTACGAAGGCTTCTTTGCCATCTATTTCCACCTTCCATAGCTTAGCTTTCACGGGTAGGAAGCTCTTCCTAACCATTGTACCACCTATAGCCTAAGGATGTTTATGAAGTAGAGGAAGTTCGTTATAAGCTTTAAAGCGAATTTTGACTAATATGTAAAGGCTTATGTTATCTACGGTTATATTTACAAAGGAAGAGGGTAGAACGTGAGAAAAATGCCCGAGAAGCCTTTTAAAGAATTATTGGAAGAGGCCGTTAAAACAATAGATACCGTAAAGTTTAGGTTAGAGGGAAGAAGGAAGAGGTTAGAGGAGAAAGATAGAACGTTGTTTAATGAGGTAGTGAGGAGTATAAGGCGTAATCAAAAGCAGAGAGCGACGATTATTGCTAACGAGCTCGCCTTGATTAGAAGGAGCATAAAGATGGTTTTAACTATGGAGATAGCTTTGGAAACGATAAAGCAAAGACTAATAACTGCCAAGAACTTCGGGGAGATAGCTGCGTTAATATCTCCAGCTATTCATCTAGCTAAGGAGCTACAACCTAGTTTAGGAAAGCTGATGCCCGAGGCTAACATAGAAATAGAGGAATCCTTAGAAGAGCTCTCTAACTTGATCGTTGAGAGCGGTGGAATAAGAGCTGAAGGACCTTACGTACCGCTATCTCCTGAAGCAGAAAGGATCATCGAAGAAGCGGCAGCGATAGCCGAACAAAGAGCTAAAGCGAAATTACCGGAAGTACCTATTGCTTCAACCGAGTTAGCGGAAGCTTAACCTTTTTTCTTCTCC
>CAYQTV010000081.1:0-2042 GCA_964420525.1 uncultured Nitrososphaerales archaeon
CATAGCATCTTCTTAAATAGTACGTTCTTTCACCATAATCAACTGATGATGGTATAACGAACGATATTATGAGCGTATTTTCCTCCTTAACGATCGATGATCCTTGTCCAGCATAGTAAGCAGGCCCGTTCGCGCTCGCAAAGGATAAGGGTATCGCGAGGCTTGAAATGGCGAAAATCGCTACCGTTAAGACAGCAATCGTTTTCCTATTCATAGTGATATATACTTCACAAAAATTTCTATATAAACGTTACTTCAAGAAAGGTAAAATGAAAAGTTTTAGACTTCATCTTCACATTATTTACTGGATTAATCGTCTAAAAAGAGGACATTTTTGTTGTCGAATCGATTATGATATTTAGATGGATATTGCAAGGATATTTTTCCGTTTTAGCCTTTATGGAGGATGTAGGTTAACGGGATAATAGTGGTAAGCCAACAGAGATCGAGCGTCGTGGGTAATATTTTTAGCCTTTAGAGACTTCTCATGGTATCGGACTTAATCTTTAAATAACAAGAAATTAGGAAATTTTATGTATTGAAGTTAGTTAAAAAGAGGATTGGAAGAGTTAGGAGAAAGGAGTTCCTAGGTATACTTAAGAAGGAGAAGGAGAATGCCGACTAGAGTTAAAGTTGTTTTAAGAAAGGACGATAAAGAGATAGCTACGTCCGCGCTTTTAAATACCGGTTTTACATCGGATCAGCTCGACGTCTTATTGCCCAAGAAGCTAGCAGAGGCAATCGGTCTATGGCCTCCTCCTGAAGGATCTAGAATAGAGAGCTTGGATACGGCAGGAGGAGAGGTAATGGCGTACACCATACCAAATGCCCTAAGGTTAACCGTGGACGCGGGAGATAGGAAATCGAAGGAAATTACATGTAACGTAATAGTTTCATTGCACGAGAAGGAGGTGTTGTTGAGCGATGCAGTAATAGAGGAGCTTGAAATCCATATAATCTCCCCTAGAAAGGGAATTTGGAAATTCAAGGACGATGTAAAGGATAGGAAGAGCGTTGAGTGTGAGGAATGGGGATAGTAGCCTTGTATTAAATAAAAAGAGGGAGTACTAGACTCCCCAATTCGCTTTTCTCAAACTTCCCGCTATCAACGGAACATGCCGTGAAGGCCTTCGGCCCAATCCCAGAACTCGTGATAGGACATTACCCTTCCGTCTATGTGAACGCTAACCATTGGACCGTGGTACATGATCGGCAGTCCTTCATACTCGTGGTAGATCGTAACTAAGAGGTTCTCCACGAAGACCTTCGGATAGTATACGCGCCAGCTTCTTCCACCTGCGGTGAACGATACGATTACTAGGAAGGATATTGGATCGCGATCGTATTGAGGAGGAAAGCCGTCTTCTTGATAGGAATAGCCGTGATTGTCGCAGATAACGTACTTTACGTCTAACGTACAGCACTCCGGTAGCCTACGTACTTCGGCTTTAAAGCCCGTAGGCTTTACGTAAAGGCTTAGCTCTTGGAGGTTTGGGATCTCTAGGTACATTCCCATTTCAGTTGCATTTATAACTATGTCCGAGCTTGGAACTGCCATTACTTCGAAATCCCCTTCAATTTCATCGACGTAGACCGTATAGTTTAGCACTAAGTATTTTGTCTCTCCTCTACGAACGTAGATGCGGTCGTACACCCTATGTTCGATATCTAACTGGAACATGCTGTATCCTTCTACCTGTTCCGGCATCATGTATGAGGAAAAGATGTTGTGGACTTTTATGGACGTAGTATTTAAGTTAAGGCTGAAGTTTGAGGTTTCTGCGTTTAAATCGTTCGTTACCTCTCTTTCGTTTTCTAAGCTAGTGTTTAATGCTATCGAAGCGCCTGAGACGAGAAGGATCGTAGCGAAGATAATAGCGAGAAGCTTCGCCGTGTGACTCGATCTGGATATTTCCATTCTATCACGGAACTGTTAAAACTTAATACTATAAAAAATTTTCTTTTTTAACAAAAAATCAATAAAAAATTTTTACTAAAAACCGAGAAATAAAAAATGAAATTAATGATAAGAAGTTTTTAAC